>NZ_JBMDKC010000159.1:0-7713 GCF_057809515.1 Bacillus sp. FG16 | reverse complement strand
ATGAAGTGCTAACGAGACTTGCGGGATACTATGCAGCCGTTCACTTTACCGGGAGCATACTGAAAGAAACATTACAGCTAGATGTGAATTTACAAGCTATATCTCATTTGTTTGATGAAATCGCAAAGGAAAATAAAGCGACAGATAAGCCAATGCAATTTTTAGAAGAGATTCTTACAGATTTAGATAGTAGTAGGCAAGATATTTTCTATACATGGGAACCACAAAATAATAAGGCGATTTATAAGGGTGGTCAACTATATATGATGCCAGCTTTCACTTCAAAGTTTCTTGGGTTGGAAGAGAAGGCAACACGTAGAGAATGGTTAAAACGCGGGATAACGGTAGGGAAACAAGAAAAAGAATCATACGTGGACTATAGGCAAGTTAAACACAAAGGAAAGAATTTTCGAGCAATCCCTGTCAATATGGAATATGTAGAACAATTAGGTTTCGATTTTGAAGAAATCCATAAAAATGTTTTTTAGAACGATTCTATTGCCTTCATCATAGGATTTGTATTTATAAGCAGATGAATCAAAAAGGTAACAAGTAGTAGCAAAAGGTAACGAGTAAATATGATATCTTGTTACCCCCTTCATCCTTAGAGCTGTAAGGGATAGAAGTATATAGGTAACAAAAGTAACAGAAGTAACAAGTAAAAATATATACGTATGGAAATAAAAAATTCCTTTCATTTTTATATGTGTTATATATAGTGTTTTTTTTCGAAAAGTTGTTACTTTTGTTACCTGGAAGGTTGAAACCCTTGGGGGAGTAAGGCGGAGAGGGGTAACAAGGTACACGATTTATTTGTTACCTTTTTATTCTTATAAATCTTGAAACCCTTGGGAGAGTAAGATGGAATGGAATAATAAGTGCATAGTGTTTTTGTTACCTTATTTGTTACCTTTCATGATTAACTTTATTTTTATGTAGTGAAAACGAACGGATTTTCGAAAAAAAATAAATAGTAGGGGGATTTTTTATGCCAAAAATTTGTGAGATTTGCAAAAAGGAAATACAAGATGGAGTGATTCGATTGATGCAGCCTGCAGATACAGGTGGAATCAATCATTATCATATAGCGTGTAAAAATAAAAAAGACACACGTATTATGTGGCCCTTGAGGGGAGGGAAATAGGTGTCATCCATTCACTACCGCTATTCAGAATCAGAATTAAAAGCAATCCTATCCACATTAGAGATCATTGTAGACACGAGAGAACAGAAGAATCAGCATGTGTTGGACTATTTCCGTAAAAAGAAAGTACCGTTTAAAATTCATGGGATGAAAACATGTGATTATTCTGCGATGATTCCCAAGAATTTAGAAATGGGTTTAACCAGGGATGTATACCTCACGGCCGGTGTGGAGAGAAAGAATGGTGTGGACGAACTGGTTGAAAGTATCAAAGACCGTACACGTTTTGAAAATGAACTCATCCGCGCATCGAAACATCCATTTGTTCTGATTGTGGAAGACTTGGAAGGATACCAGAAGATATTGAATGGAACATACCGGAGTAAGTACGAACCGAAATCTTTATTAGGTAGTTTAAAAACGTTTGAAGTACGATATGGATTTTCTACAGTTTTCATTGATCCGATTACCACGGGTAATTATATTTATCATCACTTTTTATACATGGCTCGTGAGTTATTGAAAAAAGGGTTTATTTAAGCTAGGAGGAAACATGAGCAACAAAGATATACTCATTGAACAATTGATAGAGAAAGACATATTTAAATTGCCGGATGGTCGAGATTTGTATGAAGGGATGGAGGCGGAATTGATGAAGCTGCTGGAAGAAACGATGTAAAGTTGCATAAAAAAGACTGATATAAATTATACCAGTCCTAGGTTGGGCAAGGTGCTTCCTTACGACTTAAAAATGCTTTTTTTTTATATAGATTATGAATATAATGGTACAAGCGTTCCACTTGTATCGTATAAAAGGAACTCCTGCGCAAGAGTTCCTCCGGTAGAACAGAAAGGTTCGAAATCAAGTGTTTCTAGTATGTGTCATTTCAAAAATAATATGTGAAAAAATTAAAAGAGCATCTACGCAGAGATGCCCTTGACCAAGACTCTTATTGTAAAGAGTACGTGGTATAATGCATGAGGGAATGAGTATGTAACTTGTGCAAAGAAAAGAACTCTTATATAAGAGTTCCAAAGAGGAAAAATGAGTTGATAACAAAAACCAATTGGTATAGGCATAGTATGCCCAAATCATATACATGTATACAACATAACAAAGCAGCTAGCAAAAAGCTAACTGCTCGGCGTGTTGATAACAGGAGAAACTTCATTCATGGAATTAAGGAGTATGGCCATATGTGGCCTATGGATAGTATGATTCAAAATTAGAATTTTATGCAGGAGGGGAAAGAATGGATGCTTGAAAAACGCTGGAACTGACGAATGAGTATGGGAAATGTAAACAATGTGGGAATGAAATGATTGGGGATGGAGAAGGAACGCTAGAAATTGTAGAGGATATGTTTAAACGTACGTGTAAATGTGGTTAGGTAGTTGAGGTTAAAGAAAATTAGATGAAAGGTCTGGTTCACCATGCACCAGACTTTTGAGTCAAAAAAAGACTGACAGAATCCTAGTAAAATGGATTTAAATCCTTTCTGAATATCATAAGGTATCCGGGAGGGTAGAATCGCTCAGAAAGGATTCTAATCGTTTTTACAGAAAGTGTGGATTTCTGGTCCTTCCAAATGTGTCCTCACAAATAACCTCGGTATAATAAAGACAAACGAAAAGACTGAGGAGAGAATGAAATATGGACGCAAGAAAAATGAGAATTCGTATTTTAGATTTACTAGATGGTCATTGTCAGAGTTGTGAATACCATGGAGGGAAAACACACCCATACTGCACAGAAACGTGTAAAATTGGGCAAGAAATTCAGCAATTAGGAACCAGCCTGATTACAGATGAAAAAAGTCGAGAGTATAAAACAAAAGTGAAGTGGGATAAAGTATGTCAGGATGTAATGGAATTAAAAAAGGAAGGTCTGACATACGTTCAAATAGCGGAAATATTGGGATATGACAAGGGTACGATCCGCCAGCAATTGAAAAAACGAGGATTATTAGAGTCATAAAGAAGATGATGAAAGGGAGTAGGTGAATCATCATTTGTTTAACTGGCTAAAAATATATCAAGAATTGGAAGGGGAAATTGCGTATATTGAGTTTGACCTACAGCGTAGTAAAAGAGAGTTAAAACGCTGGGTAAGTGGTGATTTGCAAGATGTTCGTTTAACAGCTGAATCAGAAGGCGCGAAGGTAGAAGAACGGATTGCCACAATTGAATATGAATTAGCTCATAAAATGAATGATATGTGGGATTTAAATAAGCTAATTTGTAAGTTCGAAGGACTAGAGCACCAAATACTGAAGTTGAAATATGTGGATGGATTGACATTAGCGAATATTGCAAGTGAACTGAATTATAATCCTGATTATATCAGACGGAGACATGCAGAAGTAATGAAGGTTGTCAAGTTTATAGATGCATTATAATGTGACTTGTTTGTGGGTTACATTCTGGTCACAGAATCTCTTGCCAAAATGGTTTATAGTAATAGCATAGACATTTATGAAAGAAGAGGAGCTGTATATGAAAGTAAGTACAGGTAGTTTGTTTGTATATGCAACATTAGTTGTTTTAAGTGGTATATTACAAGTATACTCGTATCAGAATCCAGATATGAATACGCTATTGAAATACAGTTTACAAGCTATTTTAGTGATTACAGCATTGATATATGGCTTTTTTGATAGAGACGGAGAGTAAATCGTTCGCTTTATCGAAATAAGATAACGTACCAAAACCAGAGAATGAAAGATACCGTAATAATAATAAATAAGAATGGTGAAAATCGCATAGGGAGCTCCTTTTTAGAAATAAGGTGTACATGAATGTAGGTGAATATACATTTTGAAATATCACGTACCGTAATGATAGTAACAAAATAAAAAAAAGAAAACATACATTAAAGTATGAAATAAGCGTAAAAAACTTATTTCATACTCAACATAAAAAGCATCTCATTTACGAAGAGCATCTACGGGCATGGATGCTCTTTTCCAATGCACCGTTTAAAGCGGACAAGCATATAGTACAGTAAATAGAATGAGGCATGATCGTTACCTTTCTATTCGAAAGCACTCGTGAAAACGGGTGTTTTTTTCGTATCACTTTTATAAAGGCAAACATATAGTAAAGTAGGGACAGCCCTTCGTTTTTCATATTTCAATACTCATAGTGAAAAGCATCCAACAAATGGGTGCTTTCTTTTTGAAGTGTGTTGCATAAAATCACCATTCCTACAGAAGAGTATAGGATAGGAGGTGATTCATATTGAAAACACTATATAAATTTCTATTTGTGTTGATGCTAGTCTTTCCTTGTGCGCTGTGGGTACATGCTACAGAAGCATATGCTTCAACAGATAAGTATATTGTAATTAAACGTGAGGAACATAAATTGTACTATGTGAAGAATAAGTTGGTCATCAAATCATTTCCTGTTACAACAGGAAGGAGAGAGAATCCAACTCCGGCAGGAAGATTTACAGTCGTATATAAAGAGCAAAATCGCCCATTTTATAAAAAGCAGATTGCAGGTGGTGCACCGAATAATCCATTGGGAACACGTTGGATTGGCTTGAATATCAAAGGTACGAAGGGGGATACCTATGGTATACATGGAACAAATCAAGCCGGAACGATTGGCATGAAAATCAGTGATGGATGTATTCGTATGAACAATGCAGATGTAGAATGGTTGTATAACGAAGTAGAAAAAGGCACAACTGTTATTATTAAATGATTTTTTGCAAAAAAATCAGTATGTATTAGATTATAAATGGAAGAGCATCCTCATGTGGATGCTCTTTTAGTATATTTTTATCAAAAATGGTGAAAGAAACAGTGCTTTGAAGTGGAAATTACATTTAGCGATGGTAGGAGATTGGATAAAGTTGGTGCCACTGCTGCCAAGTTCCGTGTGGATGGGTAGTATGCCATTGATTCCAATTTATATAGTTAGGCCACATCGTATGATGCCATTGTTGCCAAGTATGGTGGGGATGAGTAACATGCCACTGTTGCCAGGGGACATAATAGGAAGGATACATGTCGGTTCAGCTCCTTTTTAACGTTTTTATATAGAGTATGTAAGTAAAAAAGAAGAAGAGCTTGTTTTGGAATAAGATGAGTTTGTCTATTCGTTATACGCCAATCAAATTTATAAAATTGGTAGTGATGCATCCAACTGGCGCGGTTGCTCTCTTTTATATTCTTTACACCTGAAAAGAGGAGGAATTATAAAATGAACCTAAAGAACATATCTACAAAAGATATGAGTGAAGAGTTAGAGAAACGAGATGAAGTTACATCAATCCATGTAGAGCCACATGTAAAAGTAGAAGTGGCTGGAGCAGTTGTGGAAGGACCGGCTATTATTTTAATAAATCAGGATTAACTCTTTTTGTTTGTGTGTCCAAAAGTTGAGAGTTTTAGACATAATGTTTAAGTAACGAAAACAATGTGATTTGAATAGAATTTTCTTCTTGATTCCATCTAAAAGATAGTCTAGAATAAAACGTACATAAGACTTATATCTTTTAGACGTTTGAAAGGGGAGGTTTGAATGGAGTTAGTCGGATATGCACGTGTAAGTACAAGAGATCAGGATTTAGGGTTACAAATTGAAAAGTTAGAATCATTTGGTTGTAAAAAGATATTTATGGAAAAACAAAGTGGAGCCAAGAGTGACCGTGAAGAACTTAAAAAAGCGTTAGAATATCTAAGACCTGGAGATAAATTGGTCATTTATAAAATAGACCGATTAGCTCGTTCTACATTTGATTTACAAAAGATTGTGAAAGAGTTAAATGAACGAGAGATATCAGTTGTATTTATAAAAGAGCAAATTGACTTCTCTACACCTTCAGGAAAGCTCATGTTTACTATGTTAGGTGCCATTGCTGAATTTGAAAGAGATTTGATTAATGAAAGAACAGCAGAAGGTAGAGCAAGAGCCATTGAAAAAGGGAAGCATATGGGACGTAAAGGACAAGATGAGAAACAAATTAAGCAGGCAATGAATTTGTTCTTTCATCGTGATGAGAATGGATTAAGTGTAAATGATATATCTAAAATGACTCATGTTCCACGCTCTACTATTTATGCCAAAGCAAAAGAAATAATGGAAAAACAATAAAACAAATGTAAAGTAGCGAGATATCGCTGCTGTTTTATTTTGGGTGAGGTGAGAGCGATGACGAAAATTAAAAGATGGTTAACCAAAGAAGGATTATTAAAGATTGAAGGATGGGCACGAGATGGTCTCATTGATGAACAAATTGCGCATAACATGGGGGTTACTCGCGTTACGCTTCACAATTGGAGAAAGAAACACCCAATCATGGACCAAGCTGTACGTCGTGGAAAAGAAGTAGTGGATCGTGAAGTAGAGAATGCTCTGTTTAAGAGAGCCACTGGTTATACGTATGAGGAAGTCACTGTGGAAAGACAACAGAATGAAGATGATTGTGAAAGTGTGGAAACCAAACGAGTGAAGCGACAAGTCCCACCAGATTCAACAGCCATCATCTTCTGGTTAAAGAACCGTAAGCCACAAGCATGGCGTGATAGACGGGAAATTGATCATAGCGGAGAAATGAAGCAAACCGTTGTACAAAAGCCGGAATTGAGCAACTTGTCTGTGGAGGAGTTGAAACAAATTGAAAGCATCCTCAAAAAATCTACCGACAGTTGAAGACATACAAAGGGAAATCGCGCGTCGTGATTATTATGAGTACGTGTGTTATGTCCATGAAGGTAGATACAAGAAAGCACCGCATAGTGAGTTTGTTGGTGGTGTCATTCAGGAAGCGATGGATAAAAAGAAACAAATGAACGCAGGCGAGATTCCAACCACGAACCAATACATTGCTATTAATATGCCACCGCGTCATAGTAAATCCATGACCATTACGGAAACCTTGCCTTCTTACTATTTAGGTAATTTTCCAGAAGACCGTGTGATTGAAATTAGCTATAGTGATACATTCGCTCGTCGTTTTGGGAAAAAGAATAAAGAAAAGGTGAAACAATATGGCGCGGATTTATTCGATATCCAAATTTCGAAAGAAAGCTCGGCACATGATGAATGGTTACTGGATAATGAGATAGGTGGCATGATTTCACGTGGTGTACTATCCGGTATCACGGGTATGGGTGCGGATTTAATGATTATCGATGACCCGATTAAGAACCGTGAAGAAGCGGATAGTGAAACGCATCGCGGGAAGATATGGGATGAGTGGATAGACAGCTTTTCTACTCGTTTACATCCAGGCGCTATTGTTATTCTTATTCTCACAAGATGGCATGAAGACGATTTACAAGGTAGGTTGCTCAGCGAAGAATACGGGAAGCCGTTACCGTGGCAAGTCTACAACCTTCCACTGGAAGCCGAGGAAGACGATGTGATAGGACGAGCTGTAGGAGAACCGCTGTGGCCCGAGCGATATGGACTTGAATTCATACAAGAAAGGAAACGATATCCAAGTAGCTTTAACTCATTATATCAAGGCAGACCAACCGCAGCGGAAGGGAATCTATTAAAACGTGCGTGGTGGCAATATTATGATACGCTGCCGAAGATGGTTCATACGATTA
>NZ_JBMDKC010000158.1:0-7748 GCF_057809515.1 Bacillus sp. FG16 | reverse complement strand
TTACTTATTATATTTCGACAAATAATAGCTGTAACCTTTTAATTCAACTTATATAGATATATTAGCTACACTTCAAGATGGGACGAAGGTAAATGTAGAAATACAGTTACGAAATACACAAGAGATTGTAAAACGTTCCCTGTATTATTGGAGTAAATTGTATACATCTCAATTAGAACAAGGGATGCCCTATCGTTCTTTACGGAAAACGATTGCGATTAATCTATTAGATTTTGATCTCTTTCCTCAATATGATGACATGCATACAGTTGGACAATTTTGGAGTCAACAACACAAGGAAGTGTTACTCGAAGATTTAGAAATCCATTTCATTGAAATTCCGAAATTGCTACAGCAATGGAGAGAAGAAAAAATTAATCCGTGGGAAAATGAATTCGCTCGTTGGCTACTTTTACTACCAGCGCATGAAGATGAACATTTAACCCACACGTTGGAGGATATCGCCATGAAACAAGATCCAATGTTACAGAAGGCAATCCACAAATGGGAAAATATGAGTCAGAGTAGCTCTTTCCGTCTCGCATATGAAGCACGGGAAAAAGTGTTATTTGATGAACAAGCAAAATTAGCACACGCCCGTGAAGTTGGTATAGAAGAAGGGATGGAAAAAGGGAAAGTAGTAGGCATTCAAGAAGGAAAAATCCAACTTATCCGAGGCATGCATAAAAATGGCATGGATATAGAAGATATTTCGAAGTTTACGAATATGGATATGTCGGAAGTACGCCATATTTTCTGATTATTCAGAATTATTTCAGGATATTTCTCCCTTACTAAACAATTGATTGTACTGTTCCTGTATACTTTGGAGTTGTAAACTTAGTCCTTTTGCCAGTGGTGTCATCTTGAGGTCCTGTTGTAATATGAGCAATAACTGGGACACTTTTATAAGCATCTCGTGAATCTCATATGCTTCTTCTATCAACCCGTCTACAGAAACCTGCTGAAGGATCGACTCAATTCTGCTCATTTTCCAATCAATTTCTTGTAATAATTGTGCAGAATCACCAGACCATGACTTGTCCACTATAATCCCTCTCCTGTCTTCTATATCTATGTGTATCCAACTTACTGTTATTTTTCATGTTACTATGGAAAAACAGAAAAGCATTCTGTTCTATTCATTTTATAATTGAATATTTTCACATCTATAACTAGTCCTCTAAGTTTAGTGGTATATGGTATGAGCATTCCGAATTTCCATTAAAATATCGGCAATTCGTTTGCCATTTTTCAAAATCATGCGGTCTTTTATATATCCATCTATACATTGTCCTAATTCTTGATTTAACATCACTTCTATTTCACCACTGTCTTGTATTTTACTTGTTAGCAAAGTGGGTTGCTTACTTAACGAGCAATACAATTGTAACGTTTCAGCTAAAGATGTCACTAATGGTCTCAACAGGACATCATATTGCGGAAGCATATCCGCAGCGATTTGTTCATTTAGAACAAAATGAATATGATTCTCCTTTACGTCAAATCGATATAAAAAAATCATATACACAAGCACCCCTTTACATTTCATGTGTGGAAAATATAGGAGGGAATAAGAGACGTATACGGTTGTATCATTCTCGCATTCCCACAACTGAATAAAAGAATGGTGCATACTCATTATATATCATGGGAAGGCACTGTTCAATTTGTTATTTCATTTTAGCTGGATATTTCCAATCTCTCTTATCTTTTTTATCAGCGTTTATCTTTGTTTTTTGTTTCTTTTGCTTTACTTGATTCTTCACCTGATTTTGTTGTTCGAATGTATCCAACTTTGTTTGGATTTGTTCCATCTGTTCTTTTACTTCCTTAAGTTCCAACTTTATTTCTGATAGCAATCTTAAAATGGCATCGCCTTTATTCATAATAACCACCTTATTTCGGAAGATGAATATTTTCTCAATATATAATAGATTGAATTTTCTGTTTTATTAAGTATAATTAAGAAGAATAACTGTCATTATTCCCTTCTCGAAGGACGGACTATGCCAATAGAACCGTTCTTTTTTTGTTAATACCTTTTAGTATTTAGAAATTTATTATACTATACATTTGAGTAACTTTCATTTCATCTTTTACCTATGGGCAGACTATTTCAATAGTCTGTTCTTTTTTATTTTCCAAGCGCCAGGTCTAAAACCTCCGACTTTAGTCGGATAGCTTTTAGCACGTTAAAAACAGAAGGTTTCGCCGATACTAAAGAGTAGAGGTGAAACCAATGGTGGATTACAAGACAGGTAGTCATTCTGTATACGAGATGAAGTATCACTTTGTATGGGTTACGAAATATAGATATCACATTCTAACAGGAGAAATTGCGCATCGAGTAAGAGAAATCATACGGCAGTGTTGTTTAACTCGAGATATTACAATCATAAAAGGAAGTGTAGGAAAAGATCATATACATCTTCTACTATCGTGCCCTCCGACAATTGCCCCATCAAAAATCATACAGTATCTCAAAGGAAGATCATCCAGATTATTGCAACAAGAATATTCACAATTAAAAAAGAGATACTGGGGTCAACATTTATGGGCTAGAGGATATTTTTGTACAACGGTAGGTGCAGTGAATGAGGAAACCATTCGCAAGTATATTGAAGGACAACAAGGTGAGCATGATGATGTTTTTGATGTAAAAGAATAACAGGCTTTAGCCTGAACACGCGACTTTCAGTCGCAATCAGAACCTACCGACTTTAGTCGGTAGTAGTTCAGTTAACAGTTCGTAAAGGTGTACTTTTACAGATTCATAGAAACATAGAGAAAACCACATCCGTAAAAGTTGTATTTTCGCTTTACGGATATCTTTAATTTTTATATACCTTTACAGATTAAAATGAGATATAATTGTGGCGAGGTGAAGGAATTGCAACATAAAAAGTTTGGATATGTCAGAGTTTCCAGTAAAGACCAGAATGAAGAACGCCAGATTGAAAATATGAAATATCTCGGAATAGAAGATCGGGATATTTTTATTGATAAGCAGTCTGGGAAAAATATGAAGAGAGAAAATTATCAAATGCTAAAACGCTTAGCTCGTACGGGCGATACTATCGTTTTTGATTCCTTAACAAGATTAGGTCGTAGCATGAATGATGTACTAGAAGAATTTAGATATTACGAGCAACAGCGAATTAACTTACAATTTATTAAAGAACCTTTTATTAATGTGAATTATAATAGCGAAAGTACGAATGATGTCATTCAACAGGCTGTACAAAAAGCAACCCTTACCATTCTATCTGCTTTTGCAGAAAAAGAAAGAAATGATATTAAACAACGTCAAGCAGAAGGGATTGCACTAGCCAAGAAACAAGGAAAACATTTAGGAAGACCACCTGTACAAATTACAAATCAATTTATTGAGGCATACCAAGAGTGGCAAGCTGGAAAGATTACGGCGGTCGGGGCGATGAGAAAATATCATATAAAGCGGTCTTCTTTTTACAAACTGGTAAAAGAATATGAAGCACAAAAAACGACGACACGTACGGATAAAAATGATGGATATGTAGAGCGAAAATAATCGAGTTTCTTCCTATTATATATAAGTCCAGTTACATGTTTTAACAAGATAGACGCTCTTTTGATGAAATCTGTTTATGCAATATAATCGTTGTCCTTCTCTGCACTTTTGTTAAAGTATCTACCTAGACTTATATAGAAAAGGAAGCGGGAACATTAGAATCCCTCTACTATTCCGAAACGGGTCTTGCAAAATTTGACGAAGACGCGACGTCTATCAAGGGAATCCCCTTGATAGGTCTAGGTTATTATGACAAGTGTCCAAGGCTATACATATCTGCCTTAATTGTTAAACAAACGTTTGATTCGTCAGTATTTGCACAAGAACAGAAGGATTCGCTATGAATTACTATCTCATGTAGAATCTTCGCCATTCTATGTTTTTCGGATTTGCATTCAGGAATTACTCTTGTAGCACACGAAAAAGTACCTAAGTTACCGGTACTTTTAATCTTTTTATTTGTGGTTTTTCTTGCTTCACACAGCAAACTTTTCTGTTACAATATAAGCAAAGGTAACATGCTTGTAACCGATATCTCGTATGTGCACATTCAAGTAGCATTTGTTAAATACCACCTTTTTTAATAAAAAGGTGGTATTTAACAAATATAGGTTTTGGGTCTCTTTGTTTTTTGATTGTCAGCTCACAAACCATTACTTATCTCTACTCGATTGGGTCATGCTGAACCAGAATGCTCAATTGTCGGATAAATATAAACCACACGCTCGACATTACTAAAATAATTTTTACCTTGATCTTAATATTTAATTATCTTCTTCGACTCTTTATCATTATGTCGATTATACACTTCTGCTAGTGCTAATACATCTACCATATATTTTTATTGAACTAACTGTATTGATTTTCGGATATGCTTTTCCATTTCTTCTGCAATTGTTTTAAAGGTTTTTCACTTGTTTTTGATCACTAACATGTACTTCTGCTAATATCCCTACACATACTCAGTGTAACGAATGCAGATTTTTATTTTTCATGCTATGTTTCCTCTTTTATCGATATAACTCAATACTTCCTACTCGTTTATCCCAGCGTTGGCCATCGCCTTTATAATAAGCAGCTAATGTATATACATCTATATTTGGCGGAAAATAGATAGAGTCTCCTTTTTTTCCACCATATTCATATAAACGGACGCCTTTATCTTTTGCTGGTGTTCGTAAAGATGAAATACGCTGATTCCACCAATTGTTTCCGAGGTCAAAATACCCACCGCTTACACCTAAAAATCATGTTCCATTAAATCCACTATTCTCATAAAAGTATCCGGTCCAATCCTCTGTGTTTGTTGCCGGTTGCGTTGGGAAAGATTGTAGAGCACGATTTGCTTCTTCCAATGTTCTATAGCCATATACAATCCCTGTAGGTGCCACCACATAATGATGGATGGTTGCTGGAATTTGATGATTATCATATGTTGTCCCATAGCTGGTAACCGTTTGTGTTAACGGTATTTCATCTGCCTGTACAGTATTAGAAGACAATCCAACTAATCCACTCATCCCTATCCATGCCGCTAGTGTCCATCCCATCCATTTTCTCTGTTTCATATACAATTCCTCCTACATTCTATTATGTGAACAAAAAATTATGAGAAAAAACTAGCACCTAATCGTTTCTCCTGTATAACAAGCTTCTACTTGTACACCTTTTGCTGTAATATGGCTCAGCGTAAGCATTCCTCGGAATCCATTTTTTGAGTAATAGATTTGTTTTGGAACATCCTGTTTTGATTTGTAATACACATAATGATGACGAATCGTTTGTGGTTCCGGCACAATAGATTGTTCTTGCATTGTAGTATGGACGTCCAGCCCTCCTCGTTCTTTTGTAAAATGGGTGGTTTCATCCGTTGCAAGTAACAGGGAAGAGGCGAATATTGTTTCAAGTAACATAAAAAATCCCTCCTTTCTATTTATATAGTAGTCATACACTTGTATTGTAATAGGGACAAACACCCATGCCCATCAACTTAAGAGAACAAATAAAATGAAATTCCCTTCAAAAGGGTTACAAACTGTTCAACAGATTGATTCTTTTTAAAATCCGCATGCTAAATAAACTCTAACGAGTTTTATTTTTAAAATTATGCAGCTTTCTTTTGTTCCCTAGCTATACTATACTCATAATGAACACCCATGATATCAAAGACTGTTTTCTCTTCATATCTGTGAGATTTCCGTCCGTTTTTCTCTAGAAGGTGAAACAGGCGGATTAAAAGCTTTGTTATCTCTTGGGTGTTTTGTATGGCTTGATAGAGGAGAAATAGGTGGTCTTGAATCATTCCAATCGCTTTATATTCACTTAATTCTTTTTGCTTCTTCTGTAACAAAAGTTGGCGCATTTTAAACATCGTAGAAGAACATAAGAAAATAGCAATCAGTTTCCCGTATAAATGGCACTCTATTCTTTCTTGTTTGACAGTGCGACAATGATCAATATCAAACAATGATTTCCACGTTTTAAAAACAATTTCGATCTGCCAGCGTAAAGAGTATAGTTCATGGACTTGTTTCATCGGAACCCACTCCCACGGAGTGTTTGTTACATATATATTCAGCCCAGATAATATTTTACTTTTCTCCGAATACGATTTCCCTTTTTTCTTTTCGTTTTCCTCTTGTTTTTTCCGGCGTTCTTGTAATTGTTTTTCTGTTAGACGATACAGAACGAGTCGCGCAAACAAAACCTTGTAATCCCCAACATAAACATTTCCTACCTCATAAGTTTCACCAGATAATAAGCGCTCTATCATCATTTGTAAATTGATTTTTATATATTCTGTTTGTTTCTTGATGGTACCATTATGAAAAAATGCTGGATTAGGATTGTTGATATATACATTTGTATTTAACTTTAGGCGTGAAATAAAATATGTCCCCCGTTGATCCATTTGATCTAAATCCTCTAATGAAAAATATCCTAAATCACGAATACATAAATCGCCTGGTCTTAATGTATCTAAACATTTTGTTCCAAATGTTTTATCATTATTTTTTCCAGGACCCACTTGGAAATTAAGAAATTGTCCACTATGTAAATCATATTCTAATTGAATTTTGATTCCAGCTGTTTGCGCGCAACCACCTGAACCAGGATATACATGCTCCAAAGTATCAGGTACCTGAAACATCGTGGCATCCATGATGCGAATACGTTTAAAATGAGTAAAAAGTTGGTTAGATATGTGAGTTTGCTCACATATCTTTTGTTTTAATAACAATGAAAAAATATGTTTTAAAAACAGCACTGCTTTTTCATTAAATCGTTTATTTAAGCCCTCCGGACTAAGTACAGTACCTGTAACTGCATGAAGCCTACTACATAATCGGACTAAAGGATCACTGGCCACTCTTTGACTAATCCAAATACAAATGGTAGCTAAATCTGATCCTGAAAATTTGCGTTTTCTCTTTACAAATTTAACCTCTCTTGCTAGTTCTTCCAAAAATTCAGGTGTGATATAGCGCTGCAATTCTTCTGCAAATGAATGTAACTCCTCTTGAATCGAAAGATTCATAAAAAACGTCACCCTTTCTCATAGGTTATTAAGAAAGAATAACGTTTTTTTGTACTTGGGGGTAGTAAAAAACCTTAAGTTGATGGGCATGGGACAAACACCGCAACAAACAAAATAAATACGACAAAAATTGACAAGTTCCAGACGGCATTGCATGTCCCTGTTGTATGTATACAGATTGTAAGAATACGAGTCTACTTTTTCATACAGGAAATGAATATATATCCAAATCAAATGAATGAAAATAAAGAAAGAAAATTCTAACTATACTAGAGAAATAAAATAAACCTCTTGCACCAAGGGGGATTTATCTATTGAGTAACCGTTACATCCCATGCTTTCGAACAAAAAGAATGTATTTGGTATATCTTTTTTCCAAGAGGATGAATCGCTCCATTCTATATACTTTACATAATATGTGTTCTCTCTACGCATATTTCTTTTCATGTACATATTCACAAAAAAACAATTTATTTATGTGAAAAGGAATACATTTAAATGTTCGGTAGCTTTTTATTGTGACAAATATAAAAATAAAGAGAGTATTCTGAATTAATGAGGTTTCATGTTTTTTATTATTTCAAGAAAGTAGGTCTATACATCAGGACAATCGCATGAAAAAATATTGAGCCGATGTTATATACGCGCTATTCTTAA
>NZ_JBMDKC010000157.1:0-7775 GCF_057809515.1 Bacillus sp. FG16 | reverse complement strand
GCATGGTACGGTTATTGTTTAGTTTGTTATTAGTAAAAGAGAAATACGCTGTTGTAAAGTATATTTCCTTAGATGCTATCATCAAACAGTGGGAAAACACGTATTATGAAGCTTTGTACAAATCAGCGGCTAATTGGTTTTCAGAAGAACATAATTTAGTCTTTATTACAGACTGTTTTCTACGTATTCTTCATGCAGCATATGAGGAATTACAAACAACATTGCTTCCTCATCAACTAAGAGGACAACGAAGTCTGCAGCTACGGGATTATATTGTAAAACAAAGGGGGCCTTTTTCAAAAGAAGATATTCGAAAAAGATTTCCTACCGTTTCAGAAAGTACATTCCAAAGAACATTTCAATGTTTACAAGAACAACATAAAATAACACTCTTATCTAAAGGAAGAGCAGCGAAATGGTCTACAGTTACAGAAGAAACGGGTACAACAACATAAAAAAAGCGAAACGAATCCATAGAAGATTCGTTTCGCTTTTTTATGAATGGATTAAGATTTCTACTCTTTTCAATCTTATTAGGGGTAAGTTTGAAAAGCTTTCACCTATAATCTTACATACATCGACTTGTTTTGTATATTGATAATATCTTGAATGAATTTTCAGTGTATTTTCAATGAGATGTATCGTTTTATCAAAATGATTCTAGTAAGGTCTCTTATCCTACTTGTAACGATTGTATACTAGTTTACAGATAGCTGATACGTGCCATTTTGATTGGTATACTTATATACGTATAGATAATAGGTCCCGGGTTTTGCTTGATAGGATTCTATGATGCTATCACCTTGTTCTTTTCCATGTTGTAAATCGGATTCATGATGTAAAACCCATGTCATGCCAATCTTATTTTCATTTTCATTTTCATTTTGTAATGCGATATGTAGGCTTCTTGGTGCAGCCACCGTGAACTTGTATACATCTAAAGAATCATCACCTACTAAGCTTCCTTTTATTTGCGCTGGAAACGTAAGGATACTCGCTTCTTCTACGGTTTAATTGGGTTCCTAATCTTGATTACTCCCTTTTTCCTGTGGGTTTTCTTTTTGAGCAGAAATGTGTACGGCATCAAATGCACGTGTTACAGCTTGTACTTCTGTAGATTGTTTCCCATACTTTTGTGTCGCCACTCGTATACAAGCCACTCGTAATTCTGCAAAATTGGACGTTGCATTTAATTCATCCGTGTTCGCATAATAAAAGATGTCAAACATTTTATTTTCCCCGATACCATTTATTTGCACCCCATTGTGTGTTCCTCCGGCTGCAATGAGATAGGCAACTTTATTGATAATACTGGAGTTAAAATGTACGCCAGCTTTATCTTCTCCATTCAAATCATTAAATTTACGATAATCATCTGGATACGGTATGCCATATGGCGAGGCGACAGTAGTAGGATCTTTCATACTTCTTAATGTGGTCCCTGTTTGTTCCCCAATCTCCCAATTAAACGTCCCATTATTTACATATTTCTCAATTGCGGTTCCAAAGATATCTGAAAGGGCTTCGTTAATCGCTCCCGATTCTCCGTAGTATTCCAAACGAGATTCATTGGAAGTAATGGCATGTGTAAATTCATGACCAGCCACATCATAGGCTTTCACCATGGGATCTCCGTATACTAACATACCCTCTCCGATACTGGCAGCATTATGCCAATTTTTTGGATCGCTTGTTTCCGTAGAATCCCAGGCGTGTACAATCGATGTAACTTTTTGTCCTTTGTTATCAAAACTATTGCGTTGGTATTTTTCTTTATAAAAATCATATACTTTTGTCGCAAGATAATGGGCACTGACTGCTTTCGGGTCTTGGAAAGTAGAAGCAGTATGGCTAGCTAGAGACCCTGGATAATTACGGAAGTCTGTCGCAAGATCTGTATATTTGGCATCGTATGTTTCAATTCCTTTTCCTCTTGTATAATCCGCTAATACATAAGAACCATCAGTTTTTTTAGAAACACCGAATGTACGAAACGTCCCTAAATCGTCTTTTCCATATCCACGTAACGATATCATTTGATTATTAGAAGCTGATTCCTTTACTTTTTGTACGATTGCTTTACTTACTTTTATTGGTGTTTCTTCAATCATATTTTGCAACATGCTTCCTTGTTCGGCATCTATAATATAGGTACCCGAAACATACTGCGGAGTAGCTACTGCAAACGTAACTTGATACGCTTGTATGGCTTCCCCACTTTTTTCATTCATATAGATTACAGGTTTGACAACTGGCTCCGAAAGAAATGAAATATTTTTTCCGTACTTTTCGTAAATATACGCTTTTGCATCTTCTGTAGATAGATGCATTTCCTTTTTTAAGGTATTTTGTTGTCCTAGTTGTTGTGCACTGTTTCCTGAAATACTAGTGATAACGCCTTTCTGATCTACATGTGCTGTCAGTTGATGACCATACACGTCTTTTCCTTGAAAAGTTTGTTGTAAGCGTACAAGTGTTGTTCCATCATAGGCTTTTCGTTGCTGCACAATAGAATAGGCAACCCCGGGTTCGTCATTTACTTGCTGGGGGGATAAAGACTGTTTCGTTTTGTCCTGTAGTGCATCTTGTACAATTTTCCCCGGTTCTTTTTGAGAAGGTAAGGTTAAATGTCCAATTGTAAACGCTTTTTCTTTTGTTTGCACCTGTAAAGAAGATTCGTGCTCCGCCTGCACAAATCCAGAAGGAAATACTAGTCCGCATGCCCCCATGAGGGCAAAAGTTATTGGTGTTTTTCTCATTATTCGTGCTCCTTTTTATTTTCTGAAACATAAACCTATGAGAGTATCAAACTCTGAAAATAGTAAGACATGCATATGTCTGTTTTTGTCGATAAATCTCTAAGGTAGCCCATATCATAACATGTATTTGTGGCGATTCAATAATTTATACAAAAAATTCACATATTTCACATCCTTTTCACAATTCTTTTGTCTATGCTAGAAAAAGACTTTGAATACATTGTTACAAAGAAAGGAGCATCACATTGCAAGCAGACACATACTACTGGGAAATGGTATCACGTAATATTGGGGTATATACAAAAGAAGAACAAGCTATATTGCAAAAGAAAAAAGTTATTATTTTTGGATTAGGAGGTGTAGGAGGCTATGAAGCAATTCTTTTTTCACGTATGGGGATTGGGCATCTTACAGGTGTAGATCCGGATGTATTTGAAATTTCGAATATCAATCGGCAAATGTTAGCGACCTCTCGTGTCATAGGAAAAGCAAAAGCGAAAGTGGCAGAAGAAGTGGTGACAGACATCCATCCGTATCTCTCAACAAATTTTCTACAAAAAAGGGTAGATGAAGATAATGTAAAAGAATTGATACAAGGACACGATATTGTGGTAGAAGCTGTCGACGATATGCTTTCACGGGTAATTATCCACCGGGCAGCGAGGGAACTTGGGATTCCAAGTGTTGGCATGTCAGGTAGCCCGCCTACAAGAGGATTTGTTTCTACCTTCTTTCCGAATGGGATTTCGTATGAAGAGGCATTGAATGTGTCAGTTATTGATTCTATCTTAACAGATGAAAAAGTAAGGAAACAAATTGCGGATGTAAAGAAAAAAAGAGCATGGTATTCGGTTAATCAGGGGGCGCCGGAAGAATGGGCACAAGATTTTTGCGAGGGAAAAGTGGGTTGGATTATTACGCCTATGCGAGCACATTTATTGTCATTATTTAGCTTTCATGAAGCGATACAAGTCCTAACGGGTCGTGAACCATTGGCTAGAGCACCAAAGGGCATTGTGATAGATGTAGATCGTCTTACTCCTGTTCAGGTAAAAGACGCACCCGAAAACGGTTGGGATTATGCAACATTATAAGGAGGACGTACATGTGTTCACTGGAAATGTAAACAAACAATATATATATGAAGAAAGCTTTACAAGAAATATTGGCGTCATTTCTATAGAAGAACAGGAAAAATTAAAACATGCTCGCGTTACGGTAGTGGGTGCTGGCGGAGTCGGAGGAATTACACTGATTCAACTAGCGCGAATGGGCGTAGGCTCCTTACACGTCATTGATCCAGATGTATTTGAAGCGAGTAATATCAATCGGCAAATGCTGAGTTCTGTTAGCAAGTTAGGACAACCAAAAGCAGTGGTGGCTCGTGATATGTTACACGATATCAACCCTTTCCTACAGGTACAAATCACGCAAGAGTTTGTTACCGAAGATAACGCAAAAGATTTGTTAACACATACAGATGTCATTATAGATGCGACTGATAATTTAGTCGCCAGAGTCATCATTCATCGTATGGCCCAAACTTTAGGAATTCCGTCTATTTGGATTGCTGTTACACCACCCTTTAGAGGGGGCGTCATGTCATTCACTCCGGCATCTGTACCTTATGAACTTGCGTTAGGATATCCATCTTATCAGCAGGAACTCACGCCTGAGATGCAAAATAGAATCCATGATTTAAAAGACGGCCGTGCTTTGTATTCTGTTCAACATGGTGCAGATGAACAGTGGGCGAATAGCTATGTAAAGAAAGATCGACCATGGGCTGTACTATCTCCTGTTGCAAACATGGTAGGCATTCTAGCAAGTTTTGAAGCATTTAAGTATATGATAAAACGAGAAAATTTACAACCGATTCTCAGTCCAAATCTTATCCAGATTAATCTTGCCTATTCAAATATGGTACAGGTATGTGAACCTGAAAACGGTAGTTGGGATTATACAACTTTATAGAAGAGGTAACAGATATGGTTTCTTATCTAGTGTTAGGAATAATTGGTATACTCGCTTTGTCTATGAAAGAGTATGCGCTCGCTATAGCGGCAAGTACCGTAGGCATATTATTGGCTATGGGACAAAAAGCTACGTTGCACGCGATTCAGCAATATGCTTTTCCGATTGGGATTTTCTTTCTCATGTTCTTTCTGTTAGCTCCCGTCACATCAGGGAAGGTGTCGAGCGATCACATCATGAAGGTACTGACTTCCCCAATAGGATGGGGATCCATTGTAGCGGGGTTTATCGTGTCCTGTATAGGAGGAAAAGGGGTAGGCGTATTGCCGATGAACCCCACTATATTAGTAGGAGTTTTAATAGGTACCCTTCTGGCTGTGTTGTTTGCAAAGGGGTTACCAGCAGGGTTACTGATTGCAGCTGGAATCATAGCCATTATTTCGATGAAATGAAAGGATCTTACAAATGAAAATGACCTGGAAAGATATACGTGTAGTAGGTATTCTTTTCGTTTTTTTCCTGTCGAGCTGTTCCAATCAGCAAGACGTTTTAAAGATGAAAAAAACTTTCAAAATAATAAAAGAGGAATATCACATTCCACAAGAAGATGAAACGTTATATGTACTTCATAAAAGTGTACCTACACAAAAGCAATATACATCAGATGAAATTATTTTGTTTCTAGAACCATTTAGTGTTCCGACTGCAGCAGCTTTTGATGTTCCAAACTATTCCTGGATGGATGCGTATGCTCGAAAAGGATATGATACATGGGCAATGGATTTTAGAGGATTTGGGCAATCTTCAAGGCCCAAAGAAATGTCAGAAGCGCCTTATTTACATAAACCAGTCGTTCATGTAAATGATGCAACAAAAGATGTAGCAACGGTTGTAAATTGGATTAAACAGAAAAGAAATGTAAACAAAATTCATCTTGTTGGTTGGTCATATGGAGGAGTGGTAGCTGGAAATTATGCCATCACACACCCTCATGATGTGAATACACTTGTTTTATATGGGTACATGCATGGATTTACACTTCCCATGATGACAGAGCCATTTGACAGTCCGCTACAAAAAGGGGAATTCAATCCGCATGCCCCTTCCTATCAAACTGTAGAATTTGATACAGGAATGCATCACTGGCATATGATGAGGGGCGAGAAAAGAATGGTGACAAATGAAGCTGTAGATGCTGTGAAACAAGTATTTCTTCATTCAGATCCCCTAAGTAAGGAAAGTAATGGCAGTATTCGCAGACCCATGGGACCTCTAGAAGATTTATACTCGATTTGGAATAACCGTCCTTTATATGATGTATCTCAGATTATTTCGCCTGTACTGGTTATTTATGGAGAAGATGATTGGTTTGCAGAAAAAGATATGAGATCGAAATTAACTGGGGCGAAGAGAAAAAAGGAAGTGGTACTTCCAAATGCAACACACTGGGCAGTATATGAAAAAAATCATGATGTTCTATTTAAAGAAGTATTGAATTTTATAGAAATGAAAGAAGGAATAAAAGAATGAACAGAGATCTAACAATCTTAGATGCGACTTTGCGAGAAGGGGAACAGCAACAAGGGATACGTTTTGCAAAAGAAGATAAAATATCCTTGCTTCATATGCTTGAAGACTTTGGAATTTCTATCATTGAGATTGGTCATCCTGGAATTTCACCAGAAGAAGAAGAAATTTGCCGAGAAGTAGCCGCATCTGCCAAACAAGCGGATATTCTCATGCATGCGCGAGCGAAAAAAGAAGACGTTCATGCTGCGTACCGGGCTGGGGCGGATTGGATAGGCATCTGGGCATCTGTCAATCCAATTTCTTTACAAACCAAATATACCAATCGATCCAAGGAATATGTGAAGAAGGAACTCAAACATGCGATTGAAGAAGCAAAATCCTTAGGATTACAGGTTCGCTTTACCATTGAAGATGCCTCTCGTACAGAATGGAAAGATATCTATGATATCGGAAGTATAGCGTATCAAGCTGGTGCAAATCGAATCAGTGTCGCAGATACGGTAGGAATTTGGGAACCTTATGAATGTGCGAATATTGTGAGGAAGGTTGTTGAAACGTTCCCGTGTGAGATTGAAGTGCACCTTCATAATGATTTCGGTTTAGCCATGGCGAATGCTCTTGCCGCTATTGATGCAGGCGCTTCTGTCATTGATACTACGCTATGCGGGATAGGAGAACGAGCTGGTATTGTCGATCTTTTCAACCTAGCCGTTATTTTACAACAAAAAAGGAAGCTAACAAACCTGAAAATAGAGCAAATACCAAAATTAGCACAAGCCCTGCAGCTTGCTTCAGGGCACCGAGTGGATGTTTGTCGTCCTATCATTGGAAAACATGCTTTCACACACACCTCTTCCTATCATATAAAAGCAATGCAACAGAATCCTGCTGCGTATGAAGGAATTCCTGCGCACGTTGTGGGAAGGCATTCTACCCTAGGAAAAACGGTAAGGGAACGAGGGGAACCAAGATTATCTCAACCATTTCGAATCGGAAAGCCATTCATGAAAGGGGCGTCGGAATTACGGTATCATCGAGATGGACCAGGATACCGGTGGGTACAAGTCGATCCTCGCATTGACACACGCGCTTCTTTTTATGTCATACAGCGTCAATTTTATGGGGGATGTATGGAAGAGGTAACAGATGGCCATGTAGATGTGCATGTTCATGATTGCGATAGCGCTTTTCTATTTTGGGGTGACCAGGTAGACGGAGCAGGTTTGATATGTGAAGTAGAAATAGAAGGAGAGCGTCATCTTATTTCCAGTCCAGCTTCTATTTTTATTCCCGCTGGACTCCTCCATACGTATCGATATGTGTATGGTCGAGGAACGTACACGAATATTGTATTAGCTCCCCATTATAATGAGAGTTTGCTAGAGCATACTCCTGTTACTTCAACATAAACGCAGAGGTCCTTTCTACATAAAATATTGTGTTTCTCTTTTGTAAAATTGTAACTACTCAGCCACCTTTTGGTGTCTTTTTTAATTTTACTAGTTTCATATG
>NZ_JBMDKC010000156.1:0-8351 GCF_057809515.1 Bacillus sp. FG16 | reverse complement strand
TTCAAAGGTTAGGAACTGAACAATTGTTAAAATATTAAACGTAACTTATATAGCAAGTGCTGGAAAGAAAGACTACTTTGCACCTGACGGTGTGCATTTAACTAAAGTAGGTGCAGAAGCTTACGCAGCACTTGTAGCCAGAGCGGTGAAGCAATAATTAACCATGTTTTATTAATTATTGGTTCCATCACATTGCTATTAAGCTAACAGGTTCTGGTGCAAAAAGTGAAACGCTTTAAAATTGAAATAGTTAAAAATAGATTCGTATAAGGGGAACAGAATTAAGTATGAGAAAATATTTTTTTAGTATGACTATGTTGATTTTATTCATGGTTTATCTTCCTGTATCCGTTACATATGCACAGGAAAACAACAGTCATTTAAGGAATATTGAGAAAATGATTAGCGTTTTTAATGATAATACTAATCTAGGAGAAAAAATCAGCTATATTAGAAATAATGATTTGAATGATTGGCCAGTTCAAGAAATGAATCAGGTCCTAGATAAATTAGATAATTTAAATCTGAGTATAATGGAACGAGCAAGTTTAAAAAGCGCGGTCATACGTTCTTCAGGATTTTCTAATTTCGATTTTAAAGGAACAAATGCAGACGTATTAGCATTTAAGGAATTAAAAATAGAAATTATAGAGATTGATCAGGTACTTACATTATATAGAAGAAGCAAAGCTGGTGAACCAGAATCTAAACGTGGTCTTGGTTATTGGTGGGGAGATAAAGAAATATTGAAGAAACTAGAAATGAGTTAGCCGTATTAGAGGCTTGGGGGAATCCGCTCAATATACAATATAAAATCACAGTACCTGAAGGGAGCAGAATACTTAAAGGAATTACAGCTTCTCAAACTCAATACCTTGAAAGTACAAGTATAGTTCAAGAATATAGGGAAGGTGGGGCTATGCAATACTGGATTAATAAGGTAGATAACAACTGGTTACAATAAAAAATGATTAGGAGGATACCGTGACAAATCATCATGAATTTATAAGTTTAGCTCTAGATTGTGAGCGTATTATAAAACAAAATATTCCTAGTAACCCTGAAGATGCTAAAAGATATCATTTAATGTTAAACGAACTTAAAGGTTTAAGAATGACTATAAAATCAAATCAATTAAATGACAGGTTATATTATTTATCCATCACACAAATGCTTGAAAAAGATGATCCAAGAAAAGTATTACAAGCCGTTTTAAAGCTTAATACATTTTATTGTAACTACTATCAAAATTTATAACATTATTAGGTTCTGTTGCAAAGTTCGAAAAAGTATACGATAATTCACAAAATCTGGTTAGATTTTAAGTACCCTGAATAACTCCTGTAATTCCTTGCACGCCGCAAAAGAGAAATCAAGAATGTGACTTCTCTTTTGCTTATATATAGCATGAATCGTTTCGATTCCTTTTAATGTACGTGAAGCATGGCGAAGATTTTGAAAGGAATCAAAATCCACTTATTGATTACCCTGAATGGGTTCCGCAAATTTGGAGCTCATAAATGGATTCATACTAAAATATTTACATAATCGCTAGTACGTTAAAACCCTTTGAAAAACTGAAATCGTTTTTCAAAGGGTTTTGTTTTTTAATATAATGTGAACATATTGTACACAGTATGCTGATAGATTTCTCCATTTGTTTTAAAAGATCCAGAAAACGTTCTTGTCTCAGGGACATATCTTCCCCCATTTGTTTCTGGATATGCGGATGTTTGTTTACAGGAAAAAGAAAGATTCAAAGGGAGTTGAAACGAAACTTTTCCATTTTTATCCGTTCGTTTCTTTGCATAGGCTGTATTGTCCTTTTTATTATAGATTGTAAATTCTACATCTGCTAAGTTGTTTCCAGGATAATACTTAAATCCTCCAAGCTCACTATGATCATATTTCCATTCCATAGCTGTCAATGTAATTTCTAATGTTCCCACTTCATTTTTTTGTATTTGTAGTGATGGTTCACTAGCTGCTTGTACATTTTGCGTTGCCGCTGCACTAAACAGAACTGCACCTGCTACAAAGGGTACAGCTAGAAATCGAATTGCATATTTTACAGTTTTGTTCATTCTATTTCCTCCTTCATATATGAAATGGATTGTTCCTAATAAACATCCATTGTTCTCAATTTGTCTCCCTCGTAACAATTCCAAGTTTTACATAAAACATCTATCATGATGCTAGATTAACCTTTCATTCTTTTCTGTTTCACCATGAATCGACTATACGTTCTTATATTAACGAAACTTAAATACTTCATTATCAATACTTTAGTTACATTGTAAATGGAGTTCATATGACATACAAGGTACTATCTGTATTTCTCAACCTACGCATATTACGAATCAGAAAAAAATGTCTCCCTGTGTAGAACAGTGAAAAATCGAAACAACGTCGATGTATGGTGATTTTATGATACTTATTGTTCCTAATGAACTGTTTGTTATTTTTCCTGTTGATGTCTTGAACATGACATGCAGATAAGAATCAGAAAAAAGAATTTCAGATTTCGTATGAAATACACAATATGTAAGAATATATTTCTCATGTTTTAGGTTGTTGACACCAAATTTTATCCTCTCTAGACTAAACATAAGATCACATCCAAATCTGTAAAAAAAGCTTACCAATCTAGAAAATTGGCAGGCTTTTTTTATTCCAGTCTGTTCATGTGATCATACCTATAAGGGAGGCGTTACCAAGTGACATTGTTAGAAAATATATTGACGCATAATGAAACATTTGTACAAAAACAAGAATACGAACCTTTTTCTACGACCAAATTTCCAAATAAAAAGTTATTGATTGTAACGTGTATGGATACCAGACTGCTAACATTGTTACCACAGGCATTGGGCTTACAAAATGGAGATGCTAAAGTCATAAAGAACGCAGGTGCTGTGATTTCCCATCCTTTTGGTAGTATGATGCGAAGTATCATACTGGGCATTTATGAATTACAAGTGGAGGAAATTTGTGTAATTGGTCATGAAGATTGTGGCATGGCGGGTTTGCAAGCTGAGCCGCTATTAGAAAAGGTAAAACAGCAAGGCATTGATTCCACCTGCATTCGTACACTACAACATGCAGGCATTGATTTATCTACATGGTTAACCGGTTTCCGAAACGTACAGGAAAGTGTCCAACATAGTGTAGAAATGATACGCCAACATCCGTTATTGCCACCTTCTGTACCTGTGCATGGACTTGTCATTCATCCCAAAACAGGCAATTTAGAAGTCGTTGTAGAGGGATATTCCTACGCACATACAACAAGTCCTTAAATACATGCAGGAAGAGGAGGAAAAACGATGAGATTTTCAGGCAGATATGCAGGATATAACCTTGCTAACTTACAAAAAGATATGCTGGCCGGATTGGTTGTAGGGATTGTAGCGATTCCGCTTGCAATGGCATTTGCCATTGCAAGCGGTGTACGACCTGAATATGGTATTTATACGACGATTATCGCAGGGATTCTCGTATCCATATTTGGTGGATCAAAATATCAGATTGCAGGACCAACAGGCGCATTTGTACCCATCTTACTTGGGATTGTGATGCAATATGGCTATGAAAACTTATTAATTGCTGGTTTTATGGCAGGAATGTTACTTATTATCATGGGCGTATGCAAACTAGGAAGGTTTATCACCTTTATTCCGCGACCTGTCATGATTGGTTTTACGACTGGGATTGCGGTCATCATCTTCTCCGGACAAATTGCAAATTTTTTAGGGCTGCATCACCTGGAAAAGCAAGAAACATTTTTTTATAATATGAAAGAAATTGGGACAAATATCGCCGAATTGAATCCGTACAGTATTCTTACCGCTTTTCTTTGCTTAGGAATTGTGATTGCAGCTACAAAATGGTTACCTCGCATTCCAGGCGCATTGTTGGGTTTGGTCATTTCAAGTTTGATCGCAACCCTGTTATTTCCGAATCAAATTGAAACGATTGGGACTACATACGGCGATATCCCGCATCAACTACCGGACTTCCAAATGCCTGAATTTACATGGGATACTGTCCTTATGTTACTTCCAGCAGCTTGTATCATTGCGGCATTAGGTGGGATTGAATCATTGTTGTCTGCCATGGTGGCAGATAACATGGCAAACAGCAAACATAATAGTAATAAAGAACTGGTGGGACAAGGAATTGCCAATATGGTGGCACCCTTATTTGGCGGCATTCCTGCGACGGGTGCCATCGCTAGAACCGCAACGAATATTAAAAATGGGGCCACTTCTCCCGTATCAGGCATGGTACACGGAATAGTAGTATTGCTAGTGTTATTATTTCTGTCTCCGCTTGCTTTTCATATTCCACTAGCTAGTATGGCACCGATCTTAATGGTCGTTGCTTGGAATATGAGTGAAAAGCATGAATTTATTCATATCCTAAAAACAAAAACAGGAGATACCCTGGTATTGTTTTTGACGTTCCTATTAACCGTTTTCACCGATCTTACAACCGGAGTCAGTGTGGGGTTACTCCTTGCGTTTCTTCTGTTTATTGGAAAAATGAGCAAATCTTTACGTGTTCGAAAAGTATTGCCAGATCCAGTAGATTCCTATGTCAAGTCAGACATCGTCGCAAATGGGAAAAATTGTCCGCAAATCAGTATCTTTACTGTAGAAGGTCCTTTATTCTTCGGCACCATAAAAGAATTCGAAACATCTATAGAGGCATCCCTACAGTCTAACGCACACATTCTTCTCCTACGTATGGGAAACGTTTCTTTTATGGATACTTCGGCAGAGTCAGCAGTAGAACACATTCGAAAGAAAATGCTAAAAAAACAAGGAACCCTTTTGATTTCCGGTATCCAGCATCAACCGAAAGAAATATTCCATCAAACAGGATTATACGAAAGAATTGGCGAACTACACTTTTTTACACGTACAGGAGTAGCATTGCATTTTGCACTACAAGAATTGGAGATATCTAAATGTAAAGGCTGTAAACAATTTGCGTTTCAAGAATGTACAACACTTTCTGGACAATCTGCAGAATCAGATAAGAAACGTTCGCCCTTGGAAATCAACATGTAAATCATGAAGTAACGTGATCAGTATATCTGCTGTATGTTCGTTTGTTCACAAAAGACCTATGTTTTGGAGGACATTTCTATAAAAGGTCCTCTTTTTTCTTTCTTCTGTATGCTTCAAGAAGGAAAATGCAGGAGCACAGTTAAATACTTATAGTGGTGTCATACACCATTTTTTAAACCCATCGAAGACAAACCGAATGTATCATCTAAATGAAGAAGGAGCGGTCCGATGGAATTAGAACAAGTTGTGCGCAAATATGAAACAGATTTATTACGTTTACCTTATGTTGTAGGAGTAGGAATGGGATTTGTACAAGGAAAAGAAGTAATTCAAGTATTTGTTTCGAAAAAAGTACCACGTTCTCAATTAAAAGCAGTGGAACAAATACCTACACAATTAGAAACATACCCCACGAACATTATAGAAGTGGGGACCATTACAAATCATTACACAGGATAAGGGGGAGATTGTTATGGGAAAACATTCAAATATAAAGGTGTTGACTGTTCAGGAACAACAAGACATTCAAAAAGTGCAGCAAAGTGTAGAGGATGATTTCTTACGGTTTCAGAATGTAACAGGTATTGGAGCCGGTATTCAACAGGTAAATGGGATTATGACAGGCACACCCTCTTTACTTGTATTTGTAGATCAAAAACTACCTGCTGAAACATTGGAAACGAATCAAGTCATTCCAAAAGAAGTAAATGGAATCAAAACCGACGTCATTCAAACAGGATATCTATTTGCTGGGACTCAACAAACATTACAAGTTGATACACAAGCCCTTTCCACTCGAGTTCGCCCAGCAAAAGGAGGGTATAGCGTTGCTCATCGAAATGTGACGGCAGGTACGATTGCGACTTGCGTATATGATATATTACCGAATGGTTCTACCAATCCGCCAGCACATGGATATGGTATCCCAAATCGATACTATATACTAAGTAACAATCATGTCTTAGCGAATAGTAATAACGCGAACATAGGTGATCCAATTTTACAACCTGGCCCGATTGATGGAGGGAGCGATCCAGCGGATCGGATTGCAACCTTATCAAGATTTATCCCAATTACCTTTTCTTCACAAGTACCACTTGAAAATCAAAACAATCTCGTTGATGCCGCGATTGCAGAAGCACCTTTTCATCAGATAGATCGTTCAATTCATTGGATTGGTTCTGTGCAAGGCTGGCGACGAAAACAAAATGTTACCGTCGGTACACGCGTCATGAAAACGGGACGGACCACAAATCATACACATGGCGTCATCACTGCAGTAAATGCAACCGTCGATGTAAATTACGGAAGTGGTAGGGTTGCACGGTTTCGAGATCAAATTATCACAACCAACCTTTCTTCAGGCGGAGACTCTGGCTCTTTAATCACGACAAATGATGGCGTTGCCATTGGCTTGTTATTTGCTGGTTCAACCTCAGTTACAATCGCCAATCATATAGAACATGTACGATCGTTACTTGGCATCGAAGTGGCAGAAAACATATTATAAACATGTTCTATCCATACGAGACCTATTCAACATCTCATCGCTATATGTTATATAATTCTTTTTCTAAAACAAATGAAAAAACGAACACCATGTAATCTTTTTCAAGGCCTTTACAAGGATGTCAAACAAAAAGTACGCCTTGGTATCAAAACCAAGGCGTACCAATCAGGATGATGAGCAAGCACATGTTTACGGAACAGGTACTCATATGCGAATTACTCCGGAACAAGATAATAATCTATCCTACTTATATATATGACAAGATAAAAAAGATGGGATTAGACTATGTACCTAGTACTTTTAATAATTCTATAGCTGCTGGAATAACAGCTCCGAAAAATGTTAACACAGCGATTGTGATGGCCATATGTATAAATCCCCTTCCCTAATAAAGAATTTTTCTTATTATAACGTTGAATGGATATAGATGCAATAGTTTTTCAACTTTTCAGAAATTATATTTTTCCTTCCATTGCTTTCACAAAAAACAGTTTCGCACTACCACTCTCATTCTTTGTTCAAAGGGAATTTCGTCTTTTTATCGAATCTATACACCATACCCTGTTTAGAGGAGTGATTTTCATTGACAGAAATCGTAAAAATTGAGGAACTCAACACATTCTTGCCTTTGGCTTCTTTAGAAGCACTACCTGTGGAAGAACAAAAGATGCGACTACAATATTGGAAAGAGCACTTTTCAATCAAAGAAATCTTAGAAGGATTAGGAACCTATAAAAATAAACTCTATGATTTGTATAAAAAACATGAAATTATAACCCAAGGGCACATGCAGGCAAAACGAAAAGGAAAAGAAAAAGAAGAGACTACTCCCAAAGAAGATACACCTAGCAATCTACAATATACTCATTCCACCGAACCAGCTCAAACGCAAACACCTGCACCAACAATTCCGATGCAAGATGTACCCGTGATTCCAGAATCTGAGCCCACAACGATTCCATTAGAACCTATAGAACAAGTAGAATCCTCTATTCCAGAATCCTTTCATATCCACTATACAGGCCGTAAATCAAAACAGAAAGTCATTCACCAATTACAAGCGCTCGCTACTTTGTTAGAAGAAGAATCACACGAACAATACCAGTTCTCGATCCAAATTGAAACAACATGCTTAAAATAAAAACAGACAAAGGATACAAACCACCTATAATTTTCTTAACCTTTTGTATAAAGTACAGCTTGTATGAGAAAACTGTTAATCATCCATAATATGTATTCCATTTTGAGTAGCTATTATTAGCTACTCTTTTTTTATTACTTACTGTTCACTTACAATACTTTTTCAAATGGGATATCACCATATATATTAATTAGGATGCAGAATATTTTTGTATCGTTTCTAGGACAGCTGACACAATACTTTGCATATGTTGATGCAATTCCGTTATTTGTAGCAATAATTTTTCTCTTTTATATGTTTTCATCTCCCGCACCATTCCTACAGAAAGTCTTTTTATTTCTTGATATGATTCTGAGCTTTCAAATGCTACTGTCTCTATATATGCTAATTTCGGAAATGAATTGTGCTGTTCTTGTTTCTTGCTCTCCCATTGCTGAAATATATATTCAATCCATAGCCGGATTTCTTCTTGCATAAGTATGAATTTCTGTATTTGCTCTTCTTTTTTATTGCCCCTCATTACAGTTCACTCCATTCTATTTCCATATCAAAAACCTCTCAAAATAATTTTTCAATGTTTTATTTTGAGATCCCCTTTGTTTCTAAAACATATAGCTCATTCACC
>NZ_JBMDKC010000155.1:0-8496 GCF_057809515.1 Bacillus sp. FG16 | reverse complement strand
GCGATAGTAATTGAAATGAAGTTGATTTTTAATAAAATTAGTAAAATCAAACCTAGAATAGAAAGAACCGCAAAAAATCTCCATCTTTTTGTATGTAACATATAACCCTCCCTTATGTAGCCTATTTCATCTTATATTTAATTAATTTTTTTGTAAATGTGGAACAACTTTATTGTTTAGGTTGTCTATTAAGTATTACAGCATGAAGAAAGGAATAATTAGTATGAAAAGTTACTAACAAGTCTATTTATAAGTTTAATATGAGTCATTATACAGTTTAGCATCTCTAATGTAAGCAACAAAAAAATAGAGAGAAAAACAAGAAAGGCGATTTTTCAATTACTGGGCTGTACCCTATGCCCATCAAGCTAATATTTTCAGGAACCCCAAAACAAAAACTTTATCTCTTGACAGTTATTTATGTAAATTTAGCTCGTATTTTTGAACGGCATGACGATTTTATCTTATTCAGCCTTGTTTAAAATTACTTCCCTAACGAATAAATCCTATATCTTTTGCGAGCCTTTGAAGATCCAAAGCTCGATTGTTGAATTAGTAATCACTGTACAAAATTATATTCATAAAAACAGAGGTGTAAAATGAACACTATTTTTAATCTAATCGCTAGCTATGCGATTACTACGATTCTACTCACATTCTTGTTACTACTTTTATTTGTTTTTAGTTATTTTGTATTATACAAAAAGATATGTAAAGGAGAAAAAAAACTTACTGTAAAACAAATTATATTGTTTGTTTTAATAACAGGATATTATTCCCTTGCATTATCAGCTACTTCATTTGGTCGTTCAGATGATATGGCCTTTGCAAGAACCATTGATTTTGACGTACTTAGTGTTTATAAAAAAGCATGGAATACATTTTCATTTACTTCCTTTTTCCATATCATTGTGAATATAGGTATGCTTTTTCCTTTAGGAATTTTATTCCCATTATTTAGTAAGGTTTTTCAAAAAACAAAATGGATGTTAATCATCTCAATTATAGCAAGTTTATTGATTGAAATTCTTGAATTCACACTGCAACGAGGAAGTATGGAACTAGCGGATTTACTTCATAATACTTTAGGCATGATGCTAGGATATTCTGTGTTAAACATAGTTCTTATATTTTTGAAAAAAAATCAAACAGATACCAAAATAATCAAATATTTATACCTTCCCATTACAGTAAGTTTCGTCGCACTAGGAATAATGATTTCGTATCAAATGAAGGAATTTGGAAATATGCCTATTGATCCCATTACAAAAAATGATATGTCTCAAGTTACTATAAAAACATCAATACAGTTAAAAGACGAAGGGAAAAAAATGCCTGTTTACAAATATTATGGTACAGAAAAATCACATGTTCGAGATGTTGAAATTCTTTCTCCAAAGGAGGCATTTCAAAAACTGAAACAAGGAGAGTTTGATCCTATAGGATCCTTCAAAGCAGGTGATACATTATTTATTACAAAATATAATATAGATTACTATACTGATACAAAAGGTTTCTCACAGCCTATATATGTTTTTGAAGTTCACTTAAATGATAGGGATAGTTGGTTTCAACCTATTTCCGCAAAGAAATAACGTAAATTGGGTTTTGTTGCAAAGCTTTTTAAGAAATAAACAGAGACCTGAATGTATGAAGGAATATTATGAAGGGCATGAGGATTGGTATGAAAATGAGACGGAAGCAGTTAAGCAACGATATGAGTGGTTAGAAGAAACTTGCCGACTTGAAATGAAATCGTTTGAATAATTGCAATATAAACGAATTACTGGAACGGATGGAGAAAAAAGATTCATTAATGACATTGATGATTATTTTAAACATTATGGTATAGAAACTTATGATATGGATTGGGTAGAAAAAGAATGTGTAAACGTGACGTTCTTCTTCATTTTAGATGAAGCTAAACAGTATCAAAAATATTACCCTCATAATCTTGGAAAATCAAGAGTATCTTGTACAGCTCTCCTTATACCTAATTATAAATGTTTATGTTCAATCTTAGATTTCCTGCTTGGAGGAATAAAATGATCTTGAACAAAGTTTATATAAATAATCTCACAAACCATTGCAATATAAAATACTGCACAAAAGAAAATTAAAATGTATTTAAATGTCTTGTTCATATTGGTACCTTCCTAAAAGGAACTAATTTGGATTTTCATATTGTATGTAAAAAAGGATAGATGAACAGGAGAGTATACCTGTTTACATCTATCCTTTTTTACAACAATATGACCACATTTACTACTACAACAAATTTTCATATAGTTATTGAACTATTTTTTGAATAACTAAATTAACCTCTTCGTTAACTTTAATTACGAATAAATGGTCCCCTTCACCTTCAATTGGATCAACTACATCTTGATTAAAAGATTCAGCATGTTGTCTACCATATCTATTAAACTAGCGGTTTTGATTTTCCCTGATTCCTTTCCATACCTAAGGTACCCAAAAGTCCACTGGATTCCTGAGGCAACTATCCACATTTGTGTCTCTGAAAAGACTTTTTGTACCACTAGACGTAACTGTAGATTCCTGAACAAGCAAAATCATGAAAATACAGACAAAGTTAGATTATCATCCATTACATTATTGTTTTACTTTGTTCGAATAGAAAAACTCGGAAGAACGCCACTTGTTCGATATCTCCTCAATGTGATAAGGTGTCGTTCTGCAGCATCCACCTATTAAACGTGCACCTGCTTGGTACCATTCTTCAGATTGAATATCCAACGCGTTACATTGTTCATGACCATGCCATGTTTTTGTTTCTGGATTATAAATTTCACCAGAGTTTGGATAAACAATAATCGGTTTTTTGGTGTTTGCCCTCAACTCTTGGATTGCGCCAGTCACAACGGTTACTGGCGCACAATTGATGCCTATCGCTACAATTTGTTCACTTTTCTCAAAAACTCGTGCACACTCCACGAGTTTCATACCTTCACTAATCTCTTTCTCATTTTTTAGCGAAAAGGAAAGCCACGCATATGTTTCTGGAAACTCACGCAATAATGTATCTAATACTCTTGCTTCTTGCAGGCAGGGGATCGTTTCAAATGCCAATAGATCTGCACCTGCTTCGATTAACGCAGACATTCTCGAACGGTGAAAGTCTGCTAATGTTTTATCTGTCACACCATAGTTACCTACATACTCTGAACCATTTGCAAGGTAAGCCCCGTACGGCCCAACTGATGCAACAACCAATGGTTTAGGCCTATTCGTTTGAATATTTTCCTTCCAAAAATCATCTCTTGCCCTTCTTGCAAGTAACACCGTTTTCTTAATTAATTCCAAGGCTTCCTGTTCTTGTATTCCACGTGCGGAAAAACCACTAATAGTAGCTTGATAGCTTGCTGTTATGGCACAGTCCGCTCCAGCACGAAAATAGTCCGAATGAACCTGATAAATTAGTTCCGGATTTTCTAATAACACACGTGCCGACCAAAGGGGATCGTCCAAATTACATCCATGCTCCTCCAATTCAGTAGCTAATGCTCCATCAAGAAGCATAATGGAATGTTGGGATAAAATAGCATCAATTGGGTTGATTTTGTTCGACATAATCTACACTCCTCTTTTTTAGATTTTTTGTGAGATAATAACTTCCATAGCAAAACAAAATAAACGGTATGCCGCAATATAAGGCAATTCTCTGTGTTGGATCGAATGCAATTCCAATACACGATGCCAGACAAAGGCTAAAAGAAGCAATTGGTACTAATGGATATAGTGGTGTGCGATAAATCAAGTCCTTTTCAGAATTTCCTTCTTTCAAAAATTGTCTGCGAAATAGGAACTGGGAAGCACTAATACTCATCCAAACTATAACTACTGCTAGACCGGAAATGGAAACAAGTACGATATAGACAGTATCTGGTGCCACGATACTTGAGAGCAAAGCCAAAGCTCCACCCACCATGCTGAAAATGACGGCGTTGATTGGAACACCTTGCTTCGTCATTTTCCCAAAAATCGGGGATATCGTATTCTTATTAGCAAGCGACCAAAGCATTCTAGAAGAGGCATAAAGGCCTGAGTTTGCCGCAGATAAAATGGCTGTTAAGATAACGAAATTCATTATGTCAGCTGAATATGGCACCCCAATTCGTTCTAGAACTGCAACAAAAGGGCTCTCTAATACCCCTGCATCGGAAATAGGCAATAACGCAGATAAAACAACAATCGTTCCTACAAAAAAGATGATCAATCTCCACAGAGTAGTTCGAATGGCCTTCGGTATCATTTTTTCCGGGTTCGCTGTTTCCCCAGCTGCAATGCCTATTAATTCTGTTCCCGAAAAAGCAAAATTAACCGCAAGCATGGTCATCATAATGGCCGTAGCACCATGAGGAAATAAACCTCCACTTGTAAAATTAGAAAAGAATGGTGCTGCTTTTGAATGAGTCATTGGAAGAAACCCTAGCATTGCCGCTACTCCTAAAACAATAAAAATCAAAATAGCTATAACCTTTATCGATGAAAACCAAAATTCGGATTCGGCGAAAAATTTAACAGTCAGGACATTTAATACAAAGATCAAAATGGCAAAAAGAGCACTCCATACCCAAATATTAACCGATGGAAACCATCGTTTCATAAGTAATCCTGCGGCTGTAAATTCAGAACCTAAAGCAACAGTCCAAGTTAACCAATACAACCAGGCTACTGTATACCCTGTACCAGGTCCAATGTATTTAACTGCATAACTATGAAATGCGCCCGTTTCAGGCATATGTACGGAAAGCTCGCCTAAACATAGCATAACTAGATAAACCACTAGCGCACCAATCAGATAGGATAGAATTGTTCCAAACGGGCCAGCTTGTTGAATAGTGTAACCCGAGCTTAAGAATAAGCCAGTTCCAATCACCCCACCAAGTGAAAGCATGACTAAATGACGTGCTTGCATTTTCCTTTGAAATTCTCTCCCATTTTTGTTCTCCATTTCTACGCTCCTTTAGTTACTATCCAGAAAAAACAAAAACGCACTCTAAAAAAGAGGGCGTTACTGACAAATAAAAACGGAAGCTCTCATCTATCAGGATTATCACCCGCTGGAATTAGCACAGTGTCTACTTAAGCAGACCTGTTGCTGAGGTTTCATAAGGCCAGTCCCTCCACCTCTCTGGATAAGAAATATTTTTTTATAACCTTATCAATCCATTTAATAACTGTCAAGATAATTCTGTTTTTTAAAAAAATATCTATTATAGAAATACAAAAAATAGAGTATTACTATAACTGCAACCCACTCCTTCTCGGGTATTATTTAAAAATCGAACATACAAAACCTGATTTATTTATGATACGGTTCACAAGCACTTCCTCAAAATTTAATGCACTTCTAAATATCTTCTTACTTCTTTGGCTATGGGGTCACCATACATAACCATCAACTCAGGAGATTTTAATACCCTCAAATATCAAAAAAACGTTATCCTTTCTAAACAAGCTAAATTAGAAAGGATGATGTTTTCTTATGAATCTCTCGATTCAAGATGAATTATTACCATTTGCAGAATAATTACAACGATATGTTACACCTGTATTCTTAGAAGAACTTGCAAGAGAAATAGGATTTATAAGGCGAAGACTTAAGTTTTCTGGATCAGAATTAGCTGCTATTTGCATTTGGATTAGTCAACGGGTGGCAAGTGATTCCTTGGTTCGATTATGTAGTAGGCTTCATGCAGCGACAGGCACATTACTTAGCCCTGAGGAACTTAATAAAACTCCTGTTGAAGTTTCTAATTGACTACAAAGTTGAGTAAGAGAGGTAGTAGCGATTTGTTGATTTAACCATACACACAAATATAAAAAATGGTGCCTATGGCACTTGCGTTTTCGTTCCATTCCGCCTGCTTCTATAGCTAATTGATTAAGTGTAGTGGGAGACATATATCGATATAACTCTTCAGCAAATAAATAAAACTCTTGTTTTTGATGAATATTTATAAAAAGCACGTCACCCTTACTCATTAACATAAGAGAATAGTAACGTGCTTTTAACTTCAAGAATAGTCTAAATCCTTAAGTTGATGGATGTGGGGTACCGCCACATCCATCAAGCTAAAAATGGATTTTCTATGAAATTCCATTTTTTTGTTGTGCCACTATTACCGTTTCTGTTTCGTTATCAGATAAGCTCAAATTTCTTCCTCATCTTAAAGTGGAACAAATTTATTACTTAAATTGTCTATTTAGTACACTTTTTAAATATGAATATATTTCTTAAAGTGACTTCAATAATTTTAAGTAAATCAACAGGAGAATTGAAAGGCAGGAGAATATAGCATGTCAGAAAATTATCGTTCTCGAGAGGAGCGACGACAAGTTAAAAAGAAAAAACAGCCAGCAGCTAAAAAACAAAAACCAAAAGGCAAAACATCATTTTTTCGTAAGTTTTTAATTAGTTGTTTATTAGTTGGTATTGTAGGGTTAGTCACAGGGGTTACTACTTTTTTCGTTATGATCAAGGATGCGCCAAAACTCGAGAAAGCAAAACTTGTTAATCCGTTATCCTCAAAAATTTATGATAAAGATGGGAAATTGATATATGAATATGGGAAAGAAAAACGAACGAATATTATGTATGGTCAAATTCCTAAGTTAGTAGAAAATGCGTTTTTAGCGACAGAAGATGCACGTTTTTACGAGCACAGTGGCGTAGATTTTAAAGGTACTGCACGTGCAGTTTTAGTCAGCCTAAAAGGGGATTACGGCTCTCAAGGTGGAAGTACGATTACGCAGCAAGTTATTAAAAATTACTTCTTATCGATGGAAAAAACATCAAAGAGAAAGGCGCAAGAAATATATTTAGCATATAAGCTAGAACAACAGTATTCAAAACATGAAATTTTAGAAATGTATTTAAATAAAGTTTACTTAGGTAACCGTTCATACGGAATAGCAACAGCAGTACAAAATTATTATGGTAAGGAATTAAAAGATTTAACACTACCAGAAGTTGCAATGCTTGCTGGTTTAATGAAAGCTCCTAATAACTATGATCCAACGAAAGAACAAAATATCAAAAAAGCAACAGAAAGAAGAAATGTTGTACTTAAATTAATGAATCGACATGGTTATATTACAAAAAAAGAAATGGAAGAAGCATCAAAAGTTCCAGTAACAGAAGGACTTAAGAAAGCAACTGAACAAAAAGAAATGCCTTATCCAGCTTTTATGGATGCGGTTGTGAAAGAAGTTGAAAAAGAGTTGCCAGATGTTAATATGGGATCTGACGGTTTAGAAATTTATACAACATTAGATCCAAAGGCACAGGATTTTGCGGACAAACTTTTAAATAAAGATATTATTAATTATCCAAATGAGAAATTCCAAGGGGCTTTCACATTTATGGATACGGAAACAGGAGAAGTACGTGCAATTGGTAGTGGGCGTGGTGAAAATAAAGCTGTTTTTAAAGGACATAATATTGCAATTGAATTAAATCGCTCAGCAGGTTCAACGATGAAACCAATTTTTGATTACGCTCCTGCAATTGAATATTTAAAATGGGCTACTTACCATCAAATTGATGACTCTCCATTTAAGTACTCAACGGGACAAGAAGTTAGAAATGCTGATAGAAGGCATTTAGGACCAATTACAATACGTGATGCATTGAAAACTTCCCGAAATATCCCGGCTATTAAAACTGCAAAAGAAGTAGGAATTAATAAATCAAAAGCTTTCTCTGAAAAGCTAGGTATTACATTTAATGTAGCACCGACCGAATCAACAGCGATTGGTACAAATGAAGCGTCACCAACTGAAATTGCAGGCGCTTATGCGGCATTTGGTAATGATGGTAAGTATACGAAACCACATTTTGTTAAGAAAATCGTTTATCCAGATGGTAAATCAAAAAACTTTGAGCCAAAGCCAAAACGAGTTATGAAGGATTCAACAGCATATATGATTACTGATATGCTTCGTACTTTTGTTTCATCCGGTTTAGGTACAACAGCTAATATAGGTTATTTAGATATGGCGGGTAAAACAGGGACAACAAACTATTCTTTAGAACAAATAGCACAATATAATTTACCAGAAAGTGCAACTCGTGATAGTTGGTTTGCTGGTTATACACCACAATATACGATGGCTGTATGGACGGGATATACAAAGGATAGTAAAGATGATTATATTAGTAGTAAAAATACGAAAATAGCTCAATTGATTTTTAAAGAAATGATGAGTAAGTTTGCTACAGATAAGTCACAATTTAAAATGCCAAACAGTGTAGTTCAAGAAGGTAGCGAATTACGTATTAAAGGTGAGAAGCGTGATTCTTCTCCAAATACGAAAATAGTAAATACGGCTGAACAGCCGAGTAAAAATAAGCAAAAAGAAAAGCAAAAGAAACAAGAAGAATTAAAGAAACCAGAAGATCAAAAGCAAAGTGAGCCAAACAGTGGTAGTGGCGAAGGAAATACAAAGCCGCCAAACAGTGGTAGTGGC
>NZ_JBMDKC010000154.1:0-8518 GCF_057809515.1 Bacillus sp. FG16 | reverse complement strand
AATAACGTTTTTTTGTACTTGGGGGTAGTAAAAAGGCTTAAGTTGATGGGCATGTTGTCGTACCCCCGTTTAATGCTTTTACGCTATTTGGATAATGTGAAATAACTTTTTCCTTAACTAGTTGTGCAGTGATTATTGAAATGTCCATTCTCTCACCCTTTAATTCGGAAGATTCCCTTAATTCAAAAGACAACTTTACTATTATTTGACAAACGCAAGGAAAATCCTCCCAACCATCCTAATATAACAAACAACAATTTTATTTTATTACAATGGCTTTCTTCAATATCCCATTTATGATAACGTGATTTTATCACTCTAAATGCTCTTCATATACTCTAATAATTTCTATTGCAGGGTCTATGTCTTGTAATTTATGAGCCAAACTTTCTACACCAAACACTTCTGTAAACGTATGACTGCCTACAATTAAATTAATCCCTTTAAATTTCGCATGTTGAACTGTATATAATGTTTTTTCACCTGTTATGTACGTGTCACACCCTTTTTCTAATGCACGTTCAATCAAATTTGTATTGTTTCCTGCACCGGTTAAAATCGCAATCCGTTTTACTGGTTTATCGTGATTTCTCCAGCTCTTCACTTTCTCTTCCATTTTTTCTTCAAGTTTTCCAACTAAGTTTGAAAAAGGAATCGCTTCTTTATATTCTCCTATTCCCGGTAGTTCTTCTTCCTCATACGTGGAATATTCCAGTATTGTATCTATCCCAATTCCGTTAAATAACGATGTACACGTGCCAAACTTTACAAAATCTAACGGTAAATGAACCCAAAAATGATTCATTTCATATTGCTTCAATTTCTCAATACAAGCCTCTTCCATACCAAATAAAAAACTCCACGGCGCATGATGTGTAACTATCATATCGACTCCATTTCTATACGCTTCTTCAATAGTTTCTAACGTTAAATTTGTTGTGTAACCGATTTTGTGAAATTCATCTTTACTTCTATGAGTAAAACCATATTCATCATCACCGTATTTATGAAGATGCTCTCCAAATAGTGATGTTATATGTTCGTTAAACTGCTTTATATTCATTTTATTTCTCCTTTCATTTACTTTTATATTTCAAAAATAAGGAAATACTAAATAAAAACGTTACATACATATAGGAGGACACCATGAAACCTGAATTTTTAAAAGCTATACATGATGCCATTGGAAATGTTGAACACATTCATATAGAAGAAAGCGGTGCTGACAGCTTACTTATCCATCATGATGATGCACAGCAATTACAACAAGTCGCTAAAACGCTAGAAAATAACAATTTTCGCTCTGCTTTAAGAACAACTGGAGATGCTTCGTATATTGAAGTATTGAACAGATAGTGAAAGTCCGGATGTATGCCGGGCTTTCTTTTTTTATATTGAAACTTCAAACTCTTTCACATACACCGCTGTTCCAGCGATATCTATTTGTAACTTTTCGTTTTCTATCCCTTTCGTTACATAAACGGTTACACGACCATCTTTATTTATTTCCTGTCCTTGCTCAACGATTAAATCCAATTCATGTTCAAAATCTTTCTCTAAATACTCCGCATAATACGCTCCCATTACACCTGAAGCTGTTCCTGTCACTGGATCTTCAATCGTCCCAGCGTAAGCTGATGAAAAATGACGGCCGTGCATTTGTGCTAGTTCATCATAAGTTTCTAGACAAATTGGGTGAATAGAAGCATTAGGTATTTCTTTTAATACTGATGGAAATGCAGCATTATTAGGTTTCATTCTCTCACATGCATTAAGATTTTTAATCGGTACAATTACAGTCCAATTTCCCGTACTTCCATATACAATCGGTAAACTTACATCTAAATCATTTACTTCTAAACCAATACTATGAGCTAATTCTTCTTTTGAACCTGTAAACTCTTTAAACTGAGGTGCTGCCTGTCTCATTTTAATAAAGGTTTCTCCATTTTCATTTACACGTATTTGTATCGGTAAAATCCCAGCCTTCGTTTCAATCGTAAGGTTACTTTTCTCTTCTAATAAACCTTTTTCGTGCAAGGCATATATCGTCCCTACCGTCCCATGACCACATAAATCCATTTCAAAACCAGGTGTAAAATAGCGCATTTTTATATGTGCTACTTCTGAAGAAAGAACAAAAGTTGTTTCGTTAAATCCAATTTTTTCAGCAATACGCTGCATTTCCTCTTCCGTTAATCCATCTGCATCTAATACAATACCTGCTGGATTTCCCTTATTTGGTTTATTCGTAAATGCGTCGTAATGAAATACGTTTATAGTCTTCATTTTCTTTTCTCCTAATCTACTTTAAAAATTTTATAATAAAGCTCTGTCTCCGTTTTCATCGAACAATTATTTCTCCAAAATATCCTCTGCATCTTTTCATTTGAAGTATGCGTGCTTCCGATGTAATAAGTAGCCCCCATTTCCTTTAACATATGTAAAGATTGAAGATGCATATGAGAAGCAACTCCTTTCCCGCGATAATAAGGCATTACTCCAAAGTAAAATAATCGTCCTTCACTTTCTGTTCCAGTTTCTATATGTGGTATGGACATACCAATTGACCCAGTTTTATCATAAAAAACAATACATGACTTTTCCCAACCCTTACCTAACTCTGTTTGCACGGAATAAAAATGTTCATCGATAGTTAAAATTGAAGTTTGATTCCCTGAACCCGACATACATTGTTCCCAAATATATTTAAATTCTTTTTCCGATAACGTTCCTTCTGCTATTGATCGATATGTATATTGTTTTTCAACCATCTCTACATTGTTTAACTCCCTACACACTTCTATCTTTGCTGCATGTAAAGAAAAACCCGCATCAAGTAAGACTTTTGCACTTGTGTTATAACTACTAAACCTTTTGTTTAAGACAATACTTGCTCTTTTTAACTCCCAATTAAAACAAACCTCTTCAAATCTACTTATCTTTTCTTTATATGTTTGTACGTTATACAAAACATCTTCTTCTATTTCTTCAATTGTCACTGCATTTGGTAAGCCATTTAATACTTTTTTAGAAGGACCAAATAAGTTTTTAATGACTGTAAGATCGTACTTCACCACTTCACCTCCAATCTACAATTTCTATCCGTAATAACCACTCTCATATACTCATCTCCTTATTTTTAAAATAAATAAGAAAATCCATCCACTTACCATTCTCTAATGAAAATGCCTCTCTCTTGCATTCAAATGAAAAGCCTGCGCTTTCCGCAAGACGCACTGATGGCTCATTATCAACATGTATATGTAATTCGATTCTATGAAAATTAAGGCTATTAAAAAATAACGATAACGTAGCGTTTACACTTTCTACCCCATATCCATTTTTCCAATATTGATTATGAATAGAGTAGCCCATCATTGCCCACTGATAATCCATACGTAAAATTTTTATTAGCTCTAGCTTTCCAATATTAGCCCCATCTTCTTTACGAAAAATACCTAATACATACATCTCATCTCGATGTGCTGCTTCATCAAACCCTCTAATCCATTCCGTGAACCATTCTTTTGTTGGTGATGCCATAACTTGATAGCCATTGTCATATTTATACTGCGATGGCAGTCTCTTATTAAATCCATCTAACCAACTTTCGTAATCATCTTTTTGAAATGGACGGATAATGAGTCTATCCGTCTCTACTTCTAATAACGGTAGCTTCATTTACATCTCTTCCTCCAGTAAGTGATTGAATATTCTTTGTTATCTTACACGAAATACAAAATCTAGTAACAAACCTTATGCCCATCAACTTAAGAAATTAGTAGTTCCCCAATACGAAAAAAATAAGTCGAATTCTATAATTAACTGTATAAGGGGAAATTTTTCATTTTGAGGTAATTCCAAACCCTCGGCTTGATAACGATGTGACGGTCGCCCTCCTTAGGAGAATTACTTGGATTCACTAATGAAAAAATTGTACAAAAACGTCATTTTAAATAATCAAGTCAGATTATCTATTTCTAACTTGATTATTTAAAATATAAACCTTTGCCCACTGGCTGAACAGTTTCAAGCACAGTGTCAACCATTTCTTCATTAATCAAGGTTCTTATAATCCAAGCTGAGAGGTCTTGAGCAGCAAAACAACCTGCGGCAGTCGAGATATTCCCTTCGTTTACGAATCTTTGTTCAATAACGTCTACATCAAATTCTTTAAGTTGTTCTACTACAGATGGATATGTAGTTGCTTTTTTGCCAGTTAACAATTTTTTAGCTCCTAGTAGTAGTGAACCAGAGCACATAGAGCCTATTAATTGTCTTTGAAGATCTACATGAATGCTATTAAGATATTCTTGATTTTGATATAAACCTTGGACCCCCTTGCCACTTGCAAATATTACTGCGTCAGCGGAAGGTATATCAGATATGCTTCCTGTCATGGGGATACGTAAGCCAGACATGGATATATGAGTTTTTTCCGTTCCTAATAGCTGGACATTCCAATCAGAAATACCGCCAACTAAACGTACACGATTTAATAAATCCCATGGTAAAAAAACATCTATATCAGTAAAGTTATCGAAACAGACTATCGCAATTTTCATTCTCTAGCCTCCCAATTATTGAAATATTAAAAACATTTTAATTATAACAATTTCAAGTGGAGGTAGCGAGGTTTAAATTGCCTAATAGCCGAATATCGTTCGAGCGTTACCAAGCTAAAAAATTGCATCAAAAAAACAAAAACGTTTATACTCTCCACTAACAGAAACATTAACAAAAACCCAGTCATGCTTTATACATAACTGGGTTCTCTATCGTTTCATAATTTTCTATTTCACAAGAACTACATCTCGTAATTCCCTCTTCAACACTTTTCCTAAAGCATTTTTCGGTAACTCATCTATGAATACCACTTCTGGTATTTTGTAACTGGCTAATTTCTCCTTACAATACTGAGTAATACTTTCTTCTGTTAATGTTGTTTCGTCATCCTTCACAATGTAAGCTCTTGGAACTTCTCCCCAAAAGTCATCTGGAACTCCAACTACTGCAACTTCTAAAACACCATGTATTTCATGAATGACATCTTCTACTTGATCTGGATATACGTTGTCACCACCGCGTATGATAACGTCTTTATATCTTCCCATAATATGCAGGAATCCATCATCATCTATCATGCCAGCATCACCCATGTTAAACCAGTTATCTTTTACTACCTTCTTTGTCGCCTTTTCATTATTCCAATACCCTTTAAACATGTATGGACTTTTCACATGAATCTCTCCAACTTCATTTGTTGTTAGTTCATGTCCTGTTTCCGGATGAACAATTTTCACCTCTACATTTTTCAAAGTCTTTCCTACAGAAGACATCTTTTCTTTTCCCATCATTGGATGCCATGAGGTTACAACCCAACCTTCTGTACTACCATAACCTTGCACCATATATATTCCTTTTTCCATATATTTTTGAATGAGTGTTTCTGGCACTTTTGTACCACCGCTTTGTGCTACTTTAAAGGTTGAAATGTTACGTTCTTTTTTATTTAATTCATCAAGCATGTAACTATAAACAGCTGGGAACGCAAGCATCGTAGTAATTTTCTCTTCTTCAATCTTATCCCAAATAAGAGTAGGATTCGAATCAGCTAAGAAAATCATCGTAACGCCATGATAAATACAATTTAAAATAGAAAGCACGCCACTCATATGGAACAATGGATGCACAGATAAAAAGCGTTCACCTGCTGGAATTTCTCTTTGGCCCGCAATTTCAGCAAAATAATGATGCAAGTTTTTATGTCCAATTACACATGCTTTCGCCTGTCCAGTCGTTCCTGAAGTAAATAAGTAAATGGCATCGTCTTCTTCATGAACTTCTACGTTCGGTTCTGTCGTTGGCTGTTTTTGCAACTCTAATTCAAATGAACCAAAGCCTTCTTTTGTCGTTTGAATTACATAAGGGATTTCTTTTACAGCATCAATCTTTAATAATACTTCACTAAATTCTTCATCAATAACTAACACTTTTAATTTCGCTTCTTTTACAATCGTTTCTAATTCATAAACAGTAAGCTGATGATTTAGCGGAATAAATACCGCTCCAATTTTTAGACATGCCATCATAACGCTTGGAAATGGGTGATTATTTTTGCATAGTATTCCTATACGCTCTCCTCTTTGCACACCATTATGTAACAAATATTGTGCAAGCTGATTTACTCGTTCATTATATTGCTGAAACGAATATCTTTTCTTTCCCCCTACAAGCGCTTCCAAATTTGGTGATTGCATTGCTCTCTTTTGTAATAATTGTCGCATCGTTCTCAAGTAAAACTCCCCTTTATATATGTTAGGGTTTTTATTTTACCAGATTAACTATTAATTTACTAAAGATTACACTTAGTGAATATAAGAAGAATATAAAATAGCCATTTACTTGTGAAGTAAATGGCTATTTTTCATTATATATTAGAATACTTCTTGTTCATCACATATTGCACATACTCAGGTGCACTTTTATCAATCTCTTCATCACTTAGTTTATATTCTGCACCATATAAATAAAAGGAAGGCATAAATTCCATACCCGTATATAAGCATGTAGCTTGGAATGGTTTCGTCAACTCATCCATTGTAATCCCACTATTTTCATAGTCTTTTTCTAATCCACCTATAGAAATAGCTACACCAAATTCTTTCCCCTTTACTTTATCTCCTTGTGATCCGTATGCAAATCCATATGTTAATACATCATCGAACCACTTTTTTAATAATGGTGGTGTGCTGTACCAGTAAAGCGGAAATTGAAATATATATCTGTCATGCTCTACTAATAACTTTTGCTCTTCTTCAATATTAAACTCCCAATTCGGTGCCACCTTATATAATTCATGCACCGTAATTTCATCTGAATGTTTCTCAAGTTCTTCTATCCATCTTTTATTAATTTTTGATTTTTCAATATGAGGGTGTGCTACAATTACAAGTGTTCTCATCATTTTCCAGCCCCTTTATAAATTAATCAATCCTTTACGTATTAGTATGAATGAGTTACATATAATTGAAAAGTACGTACTTTCAGGTACTATAGGAACCTTGAAGTACCTTTGGAGGTGTTATATGAATCAAAATGATAATTGTCCAATTGCAACAACACTCGATGTAATCGGTGGAAAATGGAAAGTTCATATTTTATGTATTTTGTCGGATGGAAAAATGCGAACAAATGAAATTAAACGAGAAATCCCAAACATTACACAAAAGGTTCTTACACAACAACTTCGGCAACTTGAAGCTGATGGGATTATCTATCGTACCGTATATCAAGAAGTACCACCAAAGGTTGAGTACACACTAAGTGAATACGGAAAATCTTTAATGCAAATAATGAATGATCTGTTTGAATGGGGAAAAGATCATCAGATTAAAAGATTACATGACTAAAAAAGCACTATATACTTTGTTTAATCCTCTACGTTCATATTTTTTATTTTTATAAAGTTTATTTTCATCATTTTTTAGCTAACTTGTTTTCTTAGATTGATGGACGTGACCCCACATCCATCAATCTAAAAAGATACAATTAGAAAAATGAGATTTCTATAAAGTTTCGCATATAAACACTACTTCCGCCTCATTAAACGCTCGCTCTACTTTTTCTAATCTCAATTGTACGTAAGCTATAAAGAAGCACCCCTAAACCAAGAATTTTTTCATTATTAGACGCATTAGAACCTAAGGTAATAGTAGCTACATTTAAACCCATAAACCTTTCACTCCATTCTATAAGCATATAAAAAGATACTCCTTAAAAGTAAAAAACGCTATTCTCTCTGTAAAATTATAGAAAAGAATAGCGTTTTTTATTTTGAAATAGAAGTCATTATTTAAACTAAACATGCTAATATTGATTTTGTACGATTGTCCGTTACCTCATAATAAATTTCTAATCCTTTCCGAGTACCTGTAACCATTTTAGCAGCTTTTAGTTTAGATAAATGTTGACTAATTGTACTTTGAGGCATTTGTAAATCCCCATACATTGTTGTTACATTAGTAGGGCCTTTTGCAAGCATTATTTTTACTAAAGATAGACGAACCGGATGCGCCAATACCTTTAACACCTCAGCGATTTCTTGAAACATTTCTTTTTTTTCTTTCATCTTATTTCTCCCCTTTTATATACATATTTATGTTATCCATATATATAATTCGAAGGTATATGCGTTTTTGTGTCCGTCATTTTAAAAAAATATAAAAAAACTTTAATCAGCCCGACCCCCACCTAACTTCTTTGCTTCCGCTGAATTTTGAGATGGAGGTCTTACTGCCCGGCAAATAGCGAGATACATCCTTTTAGCTTTGAAATGAATCTCTCACTTCCAGATTCTATTGATTCTTCTTTTCATTCCCTTGCTGGTGGCCTCTATTTTCTTGTTGAGACCCCCTACCGTTGTTCCCTTGCTCGTTTCCATCATTTTCTTTCTGGGATCCTCTTCCATTGTTCCCTTGCTCGTTTCCGTTATTTCCCTGTTGAGATCCTCTTC
>NZ_JBMDKC010000153.1:0-8518 GCF_057809515.1 Bacillus sp. FG16 | reverse complement strand
CTTCAAAGGTTAGGAACTGAACAATTGTTAAAATATTAAACGTAACTTATATAGTACAAGAATATGGTTTTAGTACAGCTGAAATTGGTCTACTAGGTTCAGTAATGGCAATTGTTTATGGATTTAGTAAGTTCTTTATGGGTAATTTATCAGATAAAGCTTTCGCCCAGCGCTTTATCGCAGTCGGTTTATTCTTATCAGGGCTTGTAAATATTTGTTTCGGCTTTGCATCATCATTTGGGATGATTGTTACATTACTTGTTGTTAACGGTATTGTACAAGGTATGGGAGCACCACCTTGTAGTATTGTTATGACGAAATGGTTCTCGAAGAAAGAACGCGGTACGAAAACAGGTCTTTGGAATATTTCACATAACGTTGGTGGAATGCTTGTGCCACCACTTGTCGGAATTGGTGTAGGTATTTTTGGTGAAAACCATTGGCAAGGCGGCGTGTTTATTTTCCCTGCAATTATCGCAATGGTAATTTCAGTTCTTGTTTGGATTAATGCGAAGGATACACCAGAATCTGAAGGTCTTCCTCCAATTGATGAGTATCGTAATGACTATGAAAATCTTGAAAAAGCAGATAATGCTAACAAGATGTCACCAAAAGAAATTTTAATGAAGTATGTAGTGAAAAATAAATTTGTATGGTTCTTATGTATTGCGAATGCTTTTGTTTATTTAATTCGTTTCGGCGTTATTAACTGGGTTCCACTTTATTTAACGACAGTTAAAGGATTTTCAAAAGCAGAAGCACATGCGGCATATGCAATCTTTGAAGGTATGGCAATTCCAAGTTCATTAATCGTTGGTTTTTTAAGTGATAAATTATTTAAAGGAAAACGTATGCCATTATGTATTATTAGTATGGTTGGAGTTGTTATTGGTACGTTTATATATTGGCAAGCAACTAGCGTACTTGTTGTAAGTATTGCAGTTTCTATTATCGGTTGTTTAATTTATGTACCACAGTTCTTAATCGGTTTAAGTGCGATGGAATTAGTACCGAAATTTGCAGTAGGTACGACAGTTGGTATGTGTGGTCTATTCGGTTATGTAGGCGGAAGTCTTGTAGCTAACGCAGCAATTGGTGTTATTGTTGATCGTTCTGGCTGGGATGGTTGTTTCATCTTACTATTAACAGGTGCGGTTTTATCAACAATCTTCTTATTTATTGTTCAACGTGGACATGAGAGAAAAGATCCTAAAGTAGCGTAATATTTTGTTTGAAAAGTCATCCAATTATTATTTTGGATGGCTTTTTCTATATAATATAATCTTTTCTTAAATCTATCTTAAAAGATATAATGTCATATTTCTAATCATTGGAATTTTTGTTACAATATAAATGGATGTGTAAAACTTTGTAAAAAGATTGTAATAATATACAATTTATTTTCAGGAAGTTTTATACAATTATGGTATTTATTAAACTATTAATTTATAAAGGGAGAGAGAATATGTTACCAAATACGGTTCGTACTCCAAACAAGAAGAAGAAATGGATTATTATTGGGGTTATTGCACTAATTGTTATTGTAGCGGCAATTAATATTTTTGTTATGCAAGGTAAGAAGAAGGGTGCATCAACAACGTCTGATGCTGTAAGTTTTGAGAAAGTGACAGAGCGTAAGCTGAATAATACAAAATTAATTTCTGGTCAGGTGAAGCCTGGTAATATTGAAAGCTTCTATGCAGATCCGACCAAAGGAAAAGTGAAAGATATTGAGGTAAAAGAAGGGCAAGAGGTAGAAAAAGGTACGAAGTTATTCTCTTATGACAATGAAGAGATTAATCTTCAAATGAAGCAAGCTGAGCTTGATCAGAAGATGGCGGATATGCGTTATGATCAAGGGAAAAAGAAGATTGATTCGTTAAAGAAAGAGATTAAGAAGGCGAAAGATAGCGGAGCTGGGAAAGAAGTAACAGATCCGATGGACGAGCAAGTAAACGAATTAGAGATAGCTCAAAAGACAACTGATCTTGAGAAAGAAAAAGGAAAGTTGCAGAAAGAAGAGTTAAGTAAGAAGCAGAAAGAGCTTACGATTTATAGTAATTTCGCTGGTGTTGTTCAAAAGTTAGATAAAGATGCGGCACAAAGTTCATCTCAAGCGTTAGGTGGTCAAGGAAAATCATTTTTACAAGTAGCTTCTAAAGACCCATTCCAAGTTCAAGGTACGTTAACTGAGCTTCAGAAGTCACAAATTCAAAAGGATCAAACATTCACTGTAACGGCGAAAGCAAATAATAAGAAGAAGTGGACAGGTAAGATTACAGAGGTAAGTGAGTTCCCAACAAGCGCAGAGATGGCGCAAGCTGGCGGCGTGGGTGAAGCAACTCAAAATATGTCTCAGTATACATATAAAGCAAGTCTTGATAGTCAAGACGGTTTATCTCCAGGTTACCACGTTTCATTGCAAGTAAACTTAGAGAATAAGACGATGATTGCTGTTCCAAGTAAAAGCATTGTAGAAAAAGGCGATGATGCATTTGTTTATGTTGAGGATAAAGGGAAGCTTCGTAAACAAAATGTGAAAAAAGGTTCTACTGATGGAGACTGGACAGAGGTTGTAGAAGGCGTAACAGTGGGGCAAAAGGTGGTTAAAAATCCTTCCGACAATGTGTATGACGGAATGGAAGTGAAAGAGAAATGATTACGTTAAATAATATTGCTAAAACGTATTATCAAGGAAAATTGGCGGTGCCGATTTTGCATGGTATTAGTTTAACGATTCAGAGCGGTGAGTTCGTTTCGATTATGGGACCGTCTGGTTCTGGTAAGTCGACGCTTATGAATATTATCGGTTGTTTAGATCGTCCAACAGAAGGCGAATATATGCTGAATGACGTGAATATCTTAACAGCAGACGAGTCAAAGCTTGCTTTAATTCGTAATGAATATATTGGCTTTGTATTCCAGCATTTTAATTTACTGCCTCGTCTTTCCGCAGTGGAAAATGTTGAGCTTCCGCTCGTATACGGTGGCGTGAAGAAAGCGGAGCGTCGCAAGCGTGCTTTGGAGGCGTTAGGTAAAGTTGGATTAGCGGATCGCGTGCATCATTTACCAAATGAGTTATCCGGTGGACAGAAGCAGCGTGTAGCGATTGCAAGAGCGATTGCAAATAATCCAACGTTCATTATGGCCGATGAACCGACTGGTGCACTTGATACGAAGTCTGGTGAGCAAGTTATGGATATTTTCACGAAGCTTAATGCAGAAGGCACGACGATTGTTATGGTTACGCATGAAGAGGAAGTAGCAGCGTATTCTTCCCGCCGCATTGTACTACGAGACGGGAAAGTTACAGAAGATAGAAGGTGTGCGGTATGAGTTTACTAGATAGTATAAAAATTGCCCTATCTTCTATTTTAGCTCATAAACTACGTTCAGCTCTTACGATGCTTGGTATTATTATCGGGGTAGGTTCGATTATTACTGTCGTTGCAATTGGGCAAGGCGGGGAAGCTGCATTGAAATCGCAGTTTGTTGGGGCAGGTAATCAAACGGTTCCGATTCATTATAGTGCAGATATAAACGATCCTTTCGGTATGGGAATGGTAGAAGCACCGAAGATAACTGAAGAAGACATTTTTGAAATTAAAAAAATCCCAGAAATCGCACATGTGGTAACAACAAATTCAACCATGGAACCACTTGATATTGAAGATAAAAAAGAAATGGTGAGCATTACTGGATTAGATAGTGAGTACTTTGCAGTAAATAAAGTAAAGTTGTTAAAGGGACGTTCTTTACAAGAATCAGATGTGGATCAAGGTAATAACGTTGTTATGATTAGTAAACAAATGGAAGAAAAGGTGTTTAAGGATACCAATCCAGTCGGTAAAATTATTGAAATGAAAGGTCAACCGATGCAAATTATCGGTGTCTACAAATCAGATAATGAGTTTATGGGAATGGGACCATCAGAAGCACTAGTTCCAATTTCATTATGGCCGACACTGTATGGGAAAGATGAAATTCAAAATATTTCTGTTCAAGCAAAAAATGTAGATAATCTAGAAAAAGCAGGTAAAAAAGCTGCAGATGTTTTAAATAGTCGTAAACCGACTGATGCAACTGGTAAATATGAAGTTATGAATTTAAAAGAAATTCAAGAAGGTATTTCGAAGATGACCGGTATTATGACAATGATTATCGGTGGTATCGCTGGTATTTCATTAGTCGTTGGTGGAATTGGTGTTATGAACATCATGCTTGTATCTGTAACGGAGCGTACGCGTGAAATTGGTGTACGTAAAGCACTTGGAGCAACGCGTAGTAAAATTTTATTACAATTTTTAATTGAAGCAGTTATGTTAACACTTCTAGGTGGTTTGATCGGAATTGGTCTTGGGTATGGCGGAGCATATATCGTTTCTACATTCGCAAAATGGCCACCACTTGTTTCATGGGAAGTTGTCGTTGGAGGCGTACTGTTCTCGATGACACTCGGTATTATTTTCGGATTAATTCCAGCAAACAAAGCTGCGAAATTAGATCCAATTGAAGCATTGCGTTATGAGTAATTAATAGTGTAGTAGAACTACACATTACCGTTCTAGTGGGCGGTTCGTAGCCTCTTGCGAGGAAGTGAACCGCCCGTTAGAACGGGTTATATAAATAGAAGGAGGCGTTATAATGGAAGCAAATATTAATACGCAAGATGTAGGTGCGAAGAAGCCATCATTATTAGGAATGATTACTTCTCCAGGTGAGCAGTTCGAGAGAATGAAGAATAGTAATGCGGTTTGGGGTGCGTTTTGGATACTTTCTTTACTATCGGGAATTACTGGTGGAATTGGTGCCTATGTATATTCTTTAACACCTGAATCAATTAAGCTCAATCAAGAATTAGGGGTTAATGTTACACCTGTAATGACTTTCGGTGCTGGTTTTGTATTTGGTGTTATCGGTATGATAATAGGTTTCTTCATTAGTGCTGCTGTATATAAAGTGTTAATGATGTTAATGAGCAATGATACTTCTTACAAGAAATTATTAACAATTAATGTATATTCAAGCATTATTTCAGTACTTGGTTTATTAATAAATATAGTTTTAGCACTTATTCTAGGTGGTTCAGGAAAAGAACTTTACACTGGTTTAGGCCCAATTTTTGCTTCAAGTGGAGGCGCTGTAAAAGGTATTGCAAATAGCATTGAAGTATTTACAATTTGGGGATTTGTTATTACATGGTTAGGTCTTCAAATTACGGCCGGTTTAAGTAAAAAGAAGGCAACGATTCTTATGGTTATCTTCTTCATTTTAACGATCGGCTTTGGTGCACTAAGAGGATTGGTGCAATAATATTGATATTTCATGTAACTAGAAAGAAATGCAGCAATTATAAAAGTAATTGCTGCATTTTTGTTCATGTTACAAGTTGTATTTTAGCTACTGGTCTATATGCGATCGATAGATTTTTCAAAAATATAACTACAGAATAGTATAACTTGAGAATTCATAAACAAAAGGTTCCTTCTAATGTATAGAAGGAGCCTTTTTTATTTTTACCCCTACTTCAAATACCGCCAACAAAATTTCAAATACTAAATAGTGTAATTTCAAATTCCATCGGTAGTATTTGAAATTACTCACAGTGAAATCTTTCCCTTATTTTTATATTGTGAAAGTACCGCGGAATACTAGAAAGGTATACCTTTTAGAAACGGGTACTGTGTGAAGCCAGCGACTTTTAAAGAGGCAGTTGTTTTGTATGAAGGAATGATTGTAAATCAAATAAAGAAATTAGGTATTCGCCAAGATTATGAAGAGTATTATCAATGTGGTTTAATTGGTCTTTGGCATGCGTATGAAAGATTTGATGCAAAGAAGGGGTATTTCCCTGCATATGCACTTGTAACGGTGCGTGGTTATATATTAGAAAGGTTGAAGAAAGAATCTACTGTACAAGAAAGATATGTATGTGTAGGGGAGTATGAGGAAATCTTTCATTTTGAAGATGTTGAAATAAGAGTGAAGGATTTTATGAGCGTGTTAGATGAGAAGGAGAAGTATATTATTTTTGAGCGCTTTTTTGTAGGAAAGACGATGGGGGAAATCGCTTTAGAGACGGAAATGACATATTATCAAGTAAGATGGATGTATCGGCAAGCACTCGAGAAAATGCGAGATAGTGTAAGAGGATAAAAATAGCAAATAGAATGGAAGGTAAGGAAATACTACCTTCCATTCTATTTGTTATTAAGGTGATGAATCTTGCATGTTCATTTGGGATAATACATATCCAGCTTTCCATAATTGCTGACTTAGCTTATGGGAACTAATTTGTATCGTTACGGTAGCTCCGTTTGAAAAATGAATTTTAGCTCGTTTAGCTTTTTGGAAAAACTCTATTGTATGAACATGTTTAAAGAAAAGCCAAATACAATTTGGAGAAGCAGGAGATTCTGTTGGGAAAGCACAAATATATTCTCTATGATTGATCGGAATTGGAACGTTTTGTTTAAATTTAAATTTTGTTTTTACGGCATTACGTCTCCCTTGATAAGTAGAATGAATATTTGTTAGACAAGATTTCTGTATAAGTTGGAGAGCAGTTTGACAGGAGTAAAGATGGTTCCCGCTACTGTCGATAATTTTTGTACGGTAATAAGGGTGTTTACATGGTTCAAGCATCATTGTAGAACTAGAAATAAAAATGTTGTTTTCATTATCCATAATTCTATATCCTCCCTTATATTTTTCATTCTGAATATAATTATATATAAATTAAGTAAATTGATTGTTAATATTCTATTTCATATTGTAAATTTTGGCTATTCGTTTACAATCAATAGGTGATAGTCTTTCTAATTTGCATCGCTTGTACATATATATGAAAATAGAAAAGAGTAGGCGGTGATATAGTATGAAGAAAAAGTATATTATTATGGCTTTAGTTGGCATTCTCCTAGTATATTTAGCAAACAGCAATCCGAGTAAAGGAGAATATACAGAATGGGCAGCGAAGCAGTTTATGAAGCGTAATGATGTGAGTAAGAAGCTAGATGAAGTTCAAAAAGAGAATGAAGAGGGTCTCCTTGGCGACTTGGCATCGGCCGGTAAAAAGTTAGCGAAAAAGTATGTTGAGCCACAAGTTGGGTTATTAATTGATCATTATACGAAGCGAAATGATTATATATTCTTCTCAACATATACGACTGAGTTTGATATAGGTGAAGAACATTATAAGTATGTATGCGTCGGTTTTTCAAAGATTTTTATTCCGATTGAAATGCCGAAGAAAAAAGACGAATCTGCAAAATGATGCAGATTCGTCTTTTTCATTTTATAGAGTAATTGGAACTTCAGATACATTTTTTTCTACAAGGCGAGCGCCCTTTTTTCTTGTATTTTCATCAATGGATGAAAATACAGATGAGGCAAGGATTGTATCCATTACTTGATTTACGACTTGTGCATCGATTGGTGTGATGGGCGTATCGATAGAAAAAACGACTGTTTTTCCATCTTCTTTCGCGAAAATCAACTCTAGTACTTGCATGTGTTATTCCCTCCTTTGTATTTATCCCGCTATTTACGGGATTTGGGTCTGACGGTTAAATTGCGGGCTAATAATCAGCGGGGATGAATAAAATCCCCACTGATCCGAGTTTTACTTTATAGTTTAGAAAGATCTGATGTGCTTACAAGTTGTACAGCGTGAAGTGGTGATGCTTGTAAGGAAGCGAGAGCATGAGCTACGTTGTGTACTTGATCTAAGCTCGCATTTGTTTTAACACGTTTAAATTGTTTGCTCTTGAAAACTGTTTTGCCGTTCTTATCTAATCCGTTGTTTAAGACAAGACGTAAAGTTAAATCCATTACGATTGTTTCAATTGCCATGTGTATCACCTCCTTTCACTTTATAAATAGGGTACAAATGTCATGTTTTGGCGTGAAATTTTTTCTTTTTTTTGGTACCCTTAAAAGATTAAGAGAGGAGAATTCTGGATAATGAATCGTAAATGGTTATTTTGGATTCCTGTATTACTATGGATGGGGCTGATTTTCTATTCTTCGGCACAACCATATAAAAAGCAGGATATGCGTTCAGATATTGAACAATATGTAAATGTTGAATTTGTGAAAGAGCATTTTTCATGGGTATCTATCGATTATGGTGGAGGAACCCCTGTTAGTATTGCGAATAAAGGTGTAGGCGGATTTATTGAGTTTTTCCTTCGTAAAGGTGCTCATTTTATGGTGTTCTTTATGCTAGGTTCATTGATTTATTACGCTTTTCATCGATCAGGTCATTCGAGGAAAAGATGTTTTATATATGCCCTTCTTTTCGTTGCAGGTTATGCAACATTTGATGAAATCCATCAATGGTATACGGGGGACCGTACACCAATGTGGCAAGATTCATTGCTTGATACGTGCGGCGGATTAACCGGGATTATAATAAGTAATTGGTTTTGGAATAGAAAAAAGAGCTAATCTCATTTCGAGATTGAAGTGACCCCTAAAAGTTAGACACGGTTATTTCATTAGGCAGCTTGATAAA
>NZ_JBMDKC010000152.1:0-8561 GCF_057809515.1 Bacillus sp. FG16 | reverse complement strand
GAATGGAAAACATGTATTTGGCATGCCTTTTTTCCTAATTAAGCTGAGTAGTTACAACGATTTTTCTTCCCCATTGACTAGAAGACCCTTTATCAGGCATTAACACATCAATTCTGTTACCTTTAATCGCTCCACCAGTATCTGCTGCAATTGCGACTCCATAACCTTCAACATTTACAGTTTTGCCTAATGGAATAACACTTGGATCTACAGCAATTAATTTCATTCCTGGGTTTGCAGTTAGATTATAACCTTTACCACCTGGTCCCCATGCAGAAAATACTTGTTGACCTGACGCATAACCATTTTCCGCTGGATCAGCTGTATAAGCTGTAGCTTCTACATAAATTTCTTTCCCACCAGCAGTTGGCTTAGAAGGTTGTGCAGGTTCTACCTTCGAATTATTATTAGCAACTGGTTCTGCCGGTTTACTAGCTTTTTCTTGCTTTTGCTTTTCAGCAATTTCTGCTTGTGCTTTCGCTAAGGCTTCTTGCTCTGCTTTTGCAGCCGCTTCTGCTTTTGCACGCTCTTCCGCTGCGATTCTTGCTGCTTCTTGCTCACGAGCAATCGTTTCTTGTACTGCCTTCATATTTGATTCAATTTTAGCTTTTTCTTCCGCTGCTAAATTAAGTTGACTTGCAACCTCATTATATTTAGCTTGAACTGTTTGTAAGTTATCTTGACGTTTCTTCAAGTTATCTTGCAGTTCAGCTTGCGCTTTTGCTAATTTTTGTTTGTCTACTACTAAAGATGCTTCTTTTTCGTCAATTGTTTTCTTGTCCTCTTCAATTTGACGAAGATCTTGTTCTTGTAGACGTAAAATTTCTTTATCAGCTTCTAGAATAGTAGAAACTGCGTTCATACGTTGTAAGAAGTCTGCAAAGTTTTTTGACTCTACTACAACTTCTACTACTAAACTTGTATTTGAACTGTTTTGAACAGAAACCATACGTTTTCTCATAATATCTTTACGAGCAAGGACTTTATCCTCTAAAACGATAATTTCTTCCTTTTTTTGTTCAATCTGCTTATGTGTTTCATCAATTTTACGTTGAATAGCAGCTTGATCCTCTTTATTTTTTGCAATTGTATTATTTAAATTATGTAGTTCGTTTTCGATACCTTTAATTTCTTTACTAACAGCTTGCTTCTCTTGCTCTTTCTTTTGCATTTCTGCATCGTTTTGTTGCAATTGCTGTTGCATGTTGTTAAGTTTCTCGTCGTTTGACTCTGCTTTTACAGCGACTGTACTAGAAAGACCGATAATTCCTGCTAATACTAGACTACTGATTCGCTTAAAATAGTTCATAATCCGACTCCCTTCTTATACAGTTATACATGATTTATTTTACAGTTTGTTTACAAAACGATTAAATACAGTTTATTTTTCGTGACGAAAAAAAGAGAATTATGAATAAAATGTAATAGATTCTTAAATATTTAACAATTCCTATATTTAAAAAATACAAAAGATGCTAAAATCCAAATATAGAGAAAATATAACTTTCGAAGGCGGTTGAAATAAATACATGTTTACTCAAAAGAAATCACTCCAACATACAATTGCTCAATTAGAAGAGCGTATACAAGAATTAGAAGCAGAATTAAAACAAAAAGATATTGAAAAACAAGAGACTATTTCTACTATCCACGATCGTGTACAAAGCGTTGTCCAAGAGCATCAACTTGTAAATAACCAACACAATACACTCCAAAATTTAGTTCAACAATTAAGCTCATGTTTCGAGAATGTTTCAACACGTACGACACATTCCAACGAGTTAAATAATGAAATGTTACAAAAGGAACAAAGCTTAATTCAGTCTATTGCAGAAATTATTGACTGCTCTAATGAAGGAAAAGAATCCGTTCACCGCTTACTTATTGTAATTAATAAATTAGGTGAACAATCCCAACGCACGTCTAATAGTATGAATCATCTAAGCGAACGCTCAAAGGAAATCGAGCAAATTGTAGAAGTCATTCAAAACATTGCAGCACAAACAAATTTACTTGCTTTAAATGCGAGTATTGAAGCCGCGCGTGCTGGAGAGCACGGTAAAGGATTCGCTGTCGTTGCCAATGAAGTAAGAAAACTAGCAGAAAGTACAGCAGAAAGTACAAAAAACATCGGCAACTTAACGAAAAAAATTCAAGAAGAAATTGAAAAAGCATACGATAACACAAAAGATAATTTACATTTAGTCGATGAAGGTGTAGAAATGAGCGCCGATACAAACGCTAGAATTGAAAATATTTTAGTTATGATTCAAACGTTACAAAATGGTGCTACAAATGTTATTAAGGCTATTGAAAACCAAAAATCTTGTAATGATGACATATTACGAGAATTCGCTAACACACAACACATGTTCCAAAAATTAAATACTACTATTATGAATCATATTCATGATGCTGAAAAAGTCGATGTTCAATTGTCTAAAAGTCTTCAAGGAACAGTAAATTCTTGATTAAAAATAAAAATCCCTTATACTGCTATAAGGGATTTTTATTTTATTTCGAATATTTATTTCTTTTCAATATTCATCCATATCTTTGTTATAATGGAAAAGTTGTTTCTTTCAACTAATAAACAAGGAGGTTATTATGGAACAATTTTACTACGTTTTAAAATATTTAATTCTCGGTCTGTTCCAAGGACTAACAGAACCAATTCCGATTTCTTCAAGTGGTCACCTCGTTTTAGCACAACATTTGCTAGGACTAAAAATAGAAGGGTTTAGCTTCGAACTACTTGTTAATTCAGCTTCATTATTAGCTGTATTACTTATTTATAGAAATGATTTAATTCGTCTAACGAAGAATGGTCTCTCTTATATATTTACAAGAGCAGAAGACGCAAAATCAGATTTCTTCTTTATTATTTATCTTGTTATTGCAACCATTCCAGCAGGTGTTATTGGTGTTTTATTTAAAGATTACATTGATCAGTACTTAAAAGGTGTGAAGATGGTTGGGATTTCCCTTCTTATTACTGCTGTCGGCCTTTGGATTATTAGAAATTTACGCGGTCGTAAAAATGATGGCGACCTTTCTATGAAAGATGCAATCATCGTCGGATTAGCACAAGCTTGCGCACTGATTCCCGGAATAAGCCGATCTGGTGCCACAATCGTAGCAGCAATGTTACTTGGTATGAAGCAAGAAACAGCTCTTCGCTTTTCATTCTTACTATACATTCCTGTTAGCTTAGGTGGCTTATTGTTAAGCATTACAGACATTGCAAATGATCCAAATCTAGACACATTATTCGTGCCATATGTTGTTGCATTCATCGCAACATTTATCATGACGTATATTTCACTAAAATGGTTTATGAACATTATGGCAAAAGGAAATTTAAAATATTTCTCTTTCTATTGTATTATCGTAGGTGTACTTACTCTTATTTTCTTATAAAATGAAACTTACAAATTGAAAGCGAGTCATTCTATTACACTAGATGACTCGCTTTTTTATACCTTTATTAAGTTAAAATCTATCATTTACTTTGAATTTTCTGAATAGTATAATAATATTTAAATTCACTATTATAGTAAAGCTATCTTTCCTACTATTATCGTAAAAGAGGTGTTTATATGTTTATTGTTACTAAACTCATTCACATTAAGTACGGATATGAAAGTGAGCTACTTTATGGGCTTAAACAATATTATCCTTCTCCCGGAACGAACGGTTGTATTAACATAGAGTTTTCACATGTTCATCGTACAAATGATAAGGCAGAATATATGATTCGTATGTTATGGAAAACACAACAAGATTACCGTACATGGCTTTCTCAAAGAGAAAGAAATGTAACTTTGAAGCGCAAAATACAAGGCTATATCCTTTCTTCCAAATCAAATGCTACCTATGTACATTAACCCTTCTCTTTTTATTCCTTACGAAGGGCAAAATGATAAAGCGAAACTTTAATCCTCACCAATCGTGCTTCCCACAAATAGCGGGATAAAGAGCCCTCTTACTTTTCATACTGTAAGAGGGCTTCTCTTATGCATACACCTTCTTTTCTTGACAATACAAACGAATAACATGTTTATTTTGTTGAAATACATCATGCGTCAGACGAATAATAATAAAGTTTCTTTTTGTTTGATCATCATGAACAAAAATCTGTTCTCCCTCCTGAAAACGCCATGCACTTTCAAAAGTCGTAATATGATCCCCACTTACAGAAAAAAGTTCATATCGCATCTCTTGTACCCTCTCTCAACTTATATAATCATAATATCCTCATATTAAATTTATTATAACTTAATTCCTATAAAATTAGTAATTATTTCTATTTCGAAAGATTTTAACTTTGTATTTAAATATTTTTAGCGCTATAATGATAAACGAATTTTCATTGAAAGGAGTTTTACTTTGACTGCATATTTATTTCCAGTAAAAACAGCATTTATTTTATTTCCCTTTTTAGCAATGTTTCTTTTAATCCCTTTTTTAATATTTAATTATCGAAAATACGGTTATTTAAATAAATGGCGCTCATTTATTTTATACTCATTATTACTTTACTTATTAAATGCCTATTTTCTTGTTATTTTGCCGTTACCACAAACGTTTGATACTTGTAGCCTACAACCGGCTAATACACAACACATGCAACTCTCACCATTTTATTTCATACAAGAGATTAGTAGTCATACATCCGCAGTTTTAACGAAACCAGCTACTTATTTCTACTTATTAAAAGAGTCTGCGTTTTTACAAGTTGCATTTAATGTTCTATTGACTGTTCCATTCGGTATTTACTTACGTTATTATTTCCGACGTAGTTTCTTACAAACAATTTGCATTTCCTTTTTCCTTTCACTATTTTTCGAGCTAACACAAGTGACTGGATTATACGGTATATACAATTGTGCATACCGATTATTTGATATCGATGATTTGTTTTTAAATACATTAGGTGGCGTAATTGGTTTTATCATTGCACCAATATTTACGTACTTCCTTCCGAAGACAAATGAGTTAGATAGTTATATTGATTTGGAAACGAAACCAGTCGGATTCATTCGTCGCCTTATCGCAATGCAAATTGATTGGATTTTCTTATCTATCGTCGTACCTGTCATTAAAAACAAAGGAAATTCTTTCTTCGTTTCTAATATGCAATCTTACACGAATATGTATGAACTCATTTTCATTACGTGTTCAATCCTTATTTACTTTATTATTATTCCATGCTTTACGAATGGAAAAACAATTGGGAAAGCATTGCTTCGCATTCACCTGAAAGGAAAATCAGATCGTATTACATTAAAAGAACTATTTATTCGCTACGGTATATTTTATTTTGCGTTAGGCGGAATCAATTACATTCTTTCTAGTAGCTCTATGTTAAATCATACAGAACCTTTAGTATTACTCGTTACATTGTTATTCCTATTTATCATTAACGGCCTATTCATTATTCATGTTTTACTACATGTATTTAGCCGTGATAAACTACTATTTTATGAACATATTAGTCATACAAGAAATGCAATTACACTAAAAAAAGCTGACAAATAATTATTTGTCAGCTTTTTCATATACATAATGTGAAACTTTCATCAGTGGGGGTCTTACTGCCCGGCAAATAGCGGGATAAATAAATTTTCTGCATAAGGATTAAAAAACATTCCAAGTTCATCTAGAGATTTCCTCACCTGTAAAAACGAATGAAACTCTGGATATATATCTTGTAATTGCTCATATGATAATGTATGCATTTTCCCCCAATGCGGACGCCCTTCATACTTCAGAAAAATTTTTTCCACTTCGCCAAAGTAAGCAGCATATTTCATACCTTTATACATATGAACAGCGATATACGCTGAATCTCTTCCATAGGCTGGACTAAGCCATATATCATCACCTTTCACATAGCGGCATTCGATTGGGAAGTGCACCTTATACTTTTTCTTTTCAATAAGATTTGAGATTTCTTCTACAACCGCCCTCATATACTTTGAGGGAATACTATACTCCATTTCATAAAATGGTACCGTACGTGATGTAGCAAATACTTCATAGCTCGGGCCAATTATTTTTGTGTTTGGTACAGCCTTAGCTGATAATCGACTCACTCCTTTACTTATAGAAGGAAACCATTTACACCCTTGAGATAGCAAAGAGAACATCCTATTTTCAAGTAACTCAACCTTTAGTTTATGCCATTTCAAATCACTGCCTGTATTCGTTGTTTCGTTCGTAAATTTCACTTGTACTTCATCAGAATAAGGAAAAACGAAAAATTCAAAATGACGATTCTTCTTATATTCTTCTAGTTTGTTCATTACAGTAGATAATGACTGTTTTTCACTTTCATAAACGAGTGCATACGCTGGAATAACCTTCAATTTTATCTTTACAATGATACCTAACATTCCAAGTGACAACTGAAACGCTCTCCAATATTCTACGTTCTCAGCTTCCGAACAAACTATACTCTCACCATTAGACAAAACTGCCGTAATCTCTATAACTTGTGTTGATAAACTCCCAAAGGTAATACCCGTTCCATGAGTCCCCGTACTAATCGCTCCTGCAATAGATTGTGAATCAATATCCCCTAAATTTTCTTGCGCATAACCTTTTTCCTCAAGTAACTTCCCTAAATCATGTAACTTTGTTCCTGCCCATACTTCAGCAACCATCTTCTCTGCATCAATATTCACAATGCCCTTCAATTCATCTAAAGAAACTAAAACTTCTTCCGTTTGCACAAGGGGGGTAAACGAGTGTCCTGAACCGACAACACGAATTTTCTTCCCCTTTTTTCGTGCAAGATCCACAACTTCTACTACATCTTGTATACTTTCTGGATACATCGTATAATGCGGCGTTCCTTCTACATTCCCTGTCCAATTCCTCCACTTTTTCCCCTTTATAGAAAGCATTGGCCATCCCCCCGATATGTTGAATACTCCCCAACAATCTCTCCTTTTTTAACACGATACAAAAAAGGAAAGCGTTCACATAACTCACCAGCCTTACTATGACGAAACAAAATGGACTCTCCTATATCCACTCGTTCCTCGCCGTTATAAAAAATTGGCGTTTGTACCTCGCCAGCACCTTCTAAAGCTAATAGTTTTGCACCCTTCGGTCTCCAAACTTCAGGCTCTTTATCTTTTCCAACTGCTCCTGAAGCAATATATCCACCACCTAGGCAAGTGTAAATAAACGGGACTGGTTTACGCACAACTGGTAAGGCAAATCCGACCGCTGGATGAAATTTCACCTCTTTATAATAATCAAACAGCTTCGGAGAATAAAAAGCAGAACCTACTGTAATCTCTGAAACTGAATTATCTTTCTCGGTTGTTTTTATGCTTCCTGTTCCCCCTCCATTTACAAACCTTAGCTCAATACCAAGGTTTTGTATTGCTTTTACAATATGTTCTCTTCTTTCTTTAACTTCTAACACTGATTTCTTCTTTAAATACGAAATCACTTTACTTTTCAGCCATTGATTCGGTATATGATCGCCCACCCCAGCAATTTGAGCTTCATAACCCATCACACCATCTAACATTAAATATGATGACCTTCTCACCTTTTCTACTACTTTCAACGCATCCTGCACATTTTTTACCGGGGATCTTTGTACACCAAAATGAAATTGAAAAAAACGACTACTCATATCAATATCCAAACAAACACGAAAACATCCTTTAGATTTCTCAGCAATTTTTTCTAAATACACAATATGCTCTTCACAATCCACCATACAAGTTATAATGAAACCTTTCTTTGTTAGCAAACTAATTTCATACAAAGCTCTTTCATCATAAGCAGGATATCCGAGCAATAAATCATTAAATCCTTGTTCTATTAAAAATAAAATCTCTCTAGGTGAAAAGCACATAATACCTTGAAATCGATCATTTGCAGCTAAAATCTTTTGCATAATTGGAACAGAACGTAACGATTTACTCGCTATACGAATCTTCTTATTTCCACTTAACTCTATAATCGATTGAATGTTTCTATCTAAAGCCACTTCATCCAAAAATGCACACGGTAATGGAACTTCTTTAAAAATTCCTCGATCCACATTTTTCTCTCCTCTTCTCAATATGTCTTATACATATTGGAAAGAAAGTATGATTTTCCTGTTTGCAAATAAAAAAAGTTTCTTCTTTACGAAGAAACTTTTTGAAACTACTTCATAGAAATAGTCGCCTCTACTGGATAATGATCAGAGTAATCATTAATATATAAAACTTAAATTGCCTAAAAGCGCAACAAACAGCTATATTCCGCTGCTTTGTGCTTTACCTAATTTTATAAATGGCAACACTTTTCTGGTTATTTGTGACCAAATCCGTTACCGAAAAAATCGAAATAAAAACTAAAAAAATAAAAGAGCACAGCGTGTTAATAAAGTGGTGAGACACTTTATTAACCGTCCGCCTAACCTAGATAGGCAAACACTTGCTGTAACTCTTTATGTACCTCATTTTACCGTACGTAAGGGTTCCTCCGCAATAGTTTGCTTACATTTTGTGGCATACTGTTGCTTTTTTATTTTCAAAGGAGACGAG
>NZ_JBMDKC010000151.1:0-8682 GCF_057809515.1 Bacillus sp. FG16 | reverse complement strand
AAAACTGCACCTCCAATTGTTAGACTGTGTCTAACAATTGGGGTGCAGTTCATTTGCTGGCATTCTCTTTTTTTATTTCTGTAATTGTGCATACTACATAGTAGTTATGATAGAAAAGGGGCTGTTATATGCTTGTAAGGCTTGGTTACGTTGCGATGAGTGTGCATTTGAAGAATGCATCCCCATCTCAAACGATGACGTACGCACAGTTTCAGAAAATAGATGATCGTGATGCTGCAATTCGTAAACTTGAAAGAATTGCTAATTCCAATTTGGAAAATTGTTTACGTTTATTAAAGCATAATAAGGGACATGACATATCTTTCTTTCGGCTTAGTTCTAAGCTCATTCCTTTAGCGAATCATGAGGAATTGCTAGAGTGGAACTATATTCGTCCTTTAAAAGAAAAATTGAAAGAATTAGGTGAATATGCAATTCATATGAATATGCGAATTGATTTCCATCCAGATCATTTTGTTGTACTAAATTCACCTGAGGAGAGTGTTTTTAAACAATCTGTAAAGACACTGCAGATGCACAAAAAATTATTAAAAGGCATGGGGATTGAACATAAGCAACGATGTGTACTGCATGTTGGAGGAGGGTATAAAGATAAAGAACTTGCATTAGAGCGTTTTATAGAGAATTGGTCTAATGTCCCAAGGGGTATTCAAGAAATGATTATATTAGAAAATGATGATACAACTTTTACGTTAGAGGAAACATTATATTTAGGAGAAAAATTAGATATTCCCGTCGTGTTTGATTTGCATCACCATATGATGAATAATGAGCAAGAAGATTGGTATGAAGATTGGGCACGTGTTGTTCATACGTGGGAAACATCTTTGTTGCCGGTTAAAATGCATATTTCTAGCCCTAGAGAGGGAAAAGATCCAAGAGCTCATGCAGATTATATTAATGTAGACGCATTTTTATCTTTTTTAAGAAGGATAAAGGGAAGTGTTCCGCAAATTGATTGTATGATTGAGGCGAAGATGAAGGATGAGTCTTTATTTCAATTAATGAGGGATTTAAGCGAACAGGTAGATGTAGAAATTATCGATGGTGCAAGCTTTTATATTAAATAAGCTTTGCACCATCGTTTTTTTTTGTTAAAAAAGGAGTTAAAATGCCGCCGGTTATTAAACCTGTTAAATGACTGATCGGATTGGCGGAAGGATTAAAGAAAGTAAATAGCAGTAATAGAAGTATCATAATTGAGAAAATGGCAATTTCTTTTGGTTTTGAAGAGCGGTATCGATTGTACAATAAAAATAATTGTGCGCCTAATAGTCCGAAAATACCACCTGATGCACCTGCGTGAATATATTCAGGAGGCATAATAATATAAGAAGAAATATTTCCAGAAATTCCAGAAAGAAAAAATAGAATAAAAAAAGAAAAGTGTCCGAGTTGCTTTTCAATAGAAGAACCAAGTGCAAACAAAAAAATACTATTAGAAAGAAAATGTTGTAAGTCTACGTGTACCAGAAGGGAAGTTATGACACGCCACCATTCTCCTTTAGCGATATATTCATTAGAGGCTGCCAGTGGGAAGAGGAAAAAGTCGCCTAATATCATCATGACTAAGTGAATAAAAAGTAAGGTGAGAATAGTCGGTTGTAAAGAAATCTGAGTAGATCTTATTAGCATACGGTTACTATCACCCCTTTTGCATCAGAAAGATTCTCTGTTATTCTTATCAATATGAAAGAAGAAAGTTAAATAGAAGAAGGGGATTTTGAAATGATTATAGGGATTGGAATCGATATTATTGAATTAAATCGTATTGAAAAAATGCTAGATGGAAAGCTTAAATTTATGGAACGTATTTTAACAGAAAATGAACGTAATGTTGCTATGGAGCTGAAAGGAAGTCGTCTTACAGAGTTTGTAGCTGGAAGGTTTGCAGCGAAAGAGGCGTATTCAAAAGCTGTAGGTACTGGTATCGGGAAAGAAGTGAGCTTTTTAGATATTGAAGTGAAAAATGATGAAAGAGGTAAGCCGATTCTGATTACAAGTACAGAGTATGTTGTTCATTTATCGATTAGTCATAGTAAGGAATTTGCTGTTGCTCAAGTTGTTTTAGAAAGCTCGTCACGCTAGTCTGCATATTTTATATCTTTGTCTCATATATTTGAGGTAGCGATAAGGAAGGTACATCTTCCATTCATTTATAGGGGCAAAGGGGCTGAAGTGATGAAAAGGCGTCTGTTTTTAGTTCTTGTCGGTTTGTTGACCGTTTTTGTGTTGGCGGGTTGTGTGGAAAAGAAACAAGATGATGTCGTGAGAGATTTAGAAGCGAAAGTAAAAGGGATGAAAAGTTATCAAGCTGAAGCGAAATTATCTATTAAAACAGGAAATGAGCCTCAGGAGTATAATGTAGAGATTTGGCATAAGGAACCGTCTTTTTATCGTGTGAATTTAAAGAATGCAAAAAAAGATCAGAGCCAAATCATTTTAAGAAATGAAGAAGGTGTATTTGTATTAACGCCAGCACTTAATAAGAGCTTCCGTTTTCAAAGTGATTGGCCGCAAAATAGCAGCCAGGCTTATTTATATGAATCACTTGTAAGAGATATTTTGCAGGATAAGAAAAACCTTACTTTCGAGAAAACAGATAAGTATTATATTTTTAAAACAAAAACAAACTATCAACATCAAAATATGTTGCCGAAACAAGAGATTACGCTGAAGAAGAGCGATTTGACTCCAGTTTCAGTGAAGTTAATGGATAATGATCAAAATGTTCTTGTGAAAGTAGATTTCTCTAAGGTGAAATTCGATGCGAAATTTGATAAAGGTGCATTTGATACGAAACAAAATATGTCTAGAGCGCAGGTAGATGTTCAAACAACAGCGAAAGAAGAAAAACCGTTTGCTATTTTGTATCCACTTGATACACCGCAAGGTATGACTTTGCAAGATGAAAAAGAGTTGAAGACAGACAGTGGCAAGCGTGCGATACTCACATACACTGGAAATAAGAAATCCTTTACTTTAATACAAGAAAAGGCAAAAGTTGCAGAGGCTTCATCAGCGGTAAGTGTAAGTGGAGAACCAGTTGATCTTGGGTTTACGATTGGTGCATTGACGAAAGACTCTGTAACGTGGTCGCATAACGGAGTAGAATATATGCTCGTGTCTAAAGGTTTAGAGCCGAAGGAGCTACTAATGGTTGCTCGTTCAGTTACAGCGAAGCAGGTGAAGTAAACTTCTTAGACGTGGTGATATATGTGCACCACGTCTTTTCTTAGTTTGAAGGTGGATTTCATAAAAGAAGCATATAAAAGAATAAGCTTCGCATATCGTGTATAAGGAAGTGTATTTATGGAAGAAGCACCATTTTACCGTGACACTTGGGTAGAAGTGGATTTAGATGCCATTTATAACAACGTTACGCATATTAAAGAGTTCATCCCAAGTAATGTAGAGATTTTTGCTGTAGTTAAAGCAAATGCATATGGGCGCGATTATGTACCGGTGGCTAAAACGGCATTAGAAGCGGGTGCAACAAGGTTAGCAGTTGCTTTTTTAGATGAAGCTTTAGTGCTTCGGAGGGCTGGTATTACTGTGCCGATTTTAGTGTTAGGTCCCTCGCCGCCGCGTGATGTAAATGTAGCTGCTGAAAATGATGTAGCGCTAACTGTTTTTCAAAAAGAATGGGTGGACGAAGCAATTAAACTTTGGGATGGTTCATCTGTAATGAAATTCCATATTAACTTTGATAGTGGTATGGGGAGAATTGGAATACGTGAAAGAAAAGAACTGAAAGCATTTTTAAAGAGTTTAGAAGGTGCACCGTTTTTAGAGTTAGAAGGAGTATACACGCATTTTGCAACGGCAGATGAGGTTGAGACTTCATATTTTGATAAGCAATATAACACGTTCTTAGAGCAGTTAAGTTGGTTGAAAGAATTCGGAGTGGATCCTAAGTTTGTCCATACAGCTAATAGTGCTGCCACGTTACGTTTTCAAGGGATTACATTTAATGCAGTGCGAATTGGGATTGCAATGTATGGATTATCTCCTTCTGTAGAAATACGTCCTTTTTTACCATTTGAATTAGAACCGGCGCTATCACTGCATACGAAAGTAGCTCATATTAAACAGGTGATTAAAGGTGATGGAATTAGTTATAATGTCACTTACCGAACGAAAACTGAAGAATGGATCGCGACTGTAGCGATTGGTTATGCAGATGGATGGCTTAGAAGATTACAAGGATTTGAAGTGCTTATAAATGGTAAAAGGGTACCGATTGTAGGGCGAGTAACAATGGATCAGTTCATGATTCATCTTCCTTGTGAAGTGCCACTTGGTACGAAAGTTACGCTTATTGGAAGGCAGGGGGATGAGTATATTAGCGCTACAGAGGTTGCGGAATATTCAGGGACTATTAATTATGAAATTATTGCAACGATCAGTTTCCGTGTGCCAAGAATATTTATACGGAATGGTAAGGTTGTAGAGATAATTAATTACTTGAACAATATATAGAAGGTAGTATGATTGCTTCTTGTCATTGGAGTGACTGTTCATTGCTGGATAATAAGCTCTTTTTGATGAGAAGCTTTTTACTTATAATCATTTTTTATATAAGTTACACGTAAGTTTTGAAGAGGAGTTCTATTGTTTTTAGTTAGTTATGAGATAAAAAATTTAAGAAGATGAATGTTTTGTTTGTGAATTGGAAAACATAAGCAAGGAATAAGGAAGTCTTTGCAACAGGCTCCATACAATGGTATTATTACAATAGGTGTCATATATATATTTGGGTGTGTAGTTGACGGTGGAGGTGTATTTTTGTGTCCGAATCAAGTGTAACTACTGAAATCGTGGTTCGGTTGCCAAAGCAAATGGTAACGGAATTGGACGGAATTGGAAAACAAGAGAATAAGAATCGCCATGAACTAATTTGCCAGGCAACACAATTGTTATTGCGTCAACATAAGACGAAGAAACGCTACCAACATGAATCAATGCGACGTGGGTATATTGAAATGGGAAAAATTAATCTTGGTATTGCATCTGAAGCTTTCTTAGCGGAGTATGAAGCAGCTCATACAGTAGAACGCTTAGTTAGCGGGGGGTAATATTTTGATTGTAAAACGCGGCGACGTGTATTTTGCAGACCTTTCCCCAGTTGTTGGTTCTGAGCAAGGAGGCGTTCGTCCGGTTCTTGTCATTCAAAATGACATCGGAAATCGTTTTAGTCCAACGGTGATTGTAGCGGCTATTACTGCACAGATTCAAAAAGCGAAATTACCCACTCATGTGGAAATTGATGCGAAAAAGTATGGTTTTGAGAGAGATTCTGTTATTTTACTTGAGCAGATTCGAACAATCGATAAGCAACGCTTAACGGACAAAATCACTCATTTAGATGAAGTGATGATGAGTCGTGTAGATGAAGCGTTACAAATTAGTTTAGGACTAATAGATTTTTAAATCGGCAGTTTAAGTTGCTCTCTTTGAAGGGCAACTTTTTTTTATTATAGAGGAGGTTACGGTTGTATATGGAAATGGTAGATAATCGACAAGCGTTAATGAAAATGTTAGTGAAAGAATTAGGCTTTAGCGAAAAGCAAGTTCGTCATGTTATTCAATTAACAGAAGAAGGTAACACAGTTCCATTTATTGCTCGTTACCGAAAAGAATGGACAGGCTCTTTAGATGAGGTGCAAATTCGTGCGATTTTAGAGAGATGGCAATATATGATGCAACTTGAAGATAGGAAGGAAGAAGTTATTCGTCTTATTGATGAGAAGGGAAAACTGACAGGAGAGCTAAGACAGCAAATTGTTAAAGCTACAAAGTTGCAGGAAGTAGAAGATTTATATCGTCCATATAAAGAGAAAAGAAGAACGAAAGCAACGATTGCAAAAGAAAAAGGGTTAGAACCGTTAGCTGAATGGTTATTGTTATATAAGAAAGAAGAACCGGCTAAAAAGGCAGTGGAATTTATTAATGCAGAGAAAGAAGTGCAATCTGCAGAAGAAGCTTTACAAGGTGCACAAGATATTATTGCAGAAATGATTTCAGATGAAGCTGCGTATCGTAGTTGGATTCGAAATGTTACTTTTAGAAAAGGTATTATGTCTTCGTCTGTAAAAGGTGAAGAAAAAGATGAAAAGAATATATATGAAATGTATTACAGTTATGAAGAACCATTGCAAAAAGTAGTACCGCATCGTGTATTAGCAATGAATCGCGGTGAGAAAGAAGATATATTGAGAGTTTCTGTTGTCCCACCAGTAGATGAGATATTAAATTTCTTATATAAGAAAGTAATTCGTGATAACGATTCTAAAAGTGCGCATTATGTACAATTAGCGATTGAAGATGGTTATAAACGATTAATTCAATCTTCAATTGAAAGAGAAATTCGTAAAGAATTAACAGAAACAGCTGAAGAACAAGCGATACATATTTTCTCTGAGAACTTACGTAACTTATTATTACAACCTCCGATGAAAGGGAAAGTCGTGCTAGCGGTAGATCCGGCATATAGAACTGGTTGTAAATTGTCTGTAGTAGATGATACGGGGAAAGTACTACATATTGATGTTATTTATCCGCATCCGCCTGTTCGTAAATATGATGATGCAAAAACGAAAGTTCTTTCTATTATAGATAAATATCAAGTTGAAATGATTGCAATTGGTAATGGGACAGCATCTAGAGAAACAGAAGAATTTATAGTAGATGTATTACAAAGTGTGAAACAGGACGTCTTTTATATTATTGTAAATGAAGCGGGTGCTAGTGTATATTCAGCTTCTGATTTAGCCCGTGAGGAATTCCCAAATTTACAAGTTGAAGAGAGAAGTGCCGTTTCTATTGGAAGACGTCTGCAAGATCCACTTGCTGAACTTGTGAAAATTGATCCTAAATCAGTTGGGGTTGGACAATACCAACATGATGTATCTCAAAAGAGATTGAATGAGTCATTAACATTTGTAGTAGAGACAGCTGTTAACCAAGTTGGGGTTAATGTAAATACGGCTTCGGTTGCATTGTTACAATATGTTTCAGGTTTATCGAAAACTGTTGCGAAAAATATTGTGGCAAAGAGAGAAGAGGATGGGAAATTCACAAAGCGCACGGAACTAAAGAAAATCCCACGTTTAGGTGCAAAGACGTACGAACAATGTATAGGTTTCTTGCGTATATTAGAAGGAGCGAATCCATTAGATCGAACAGGTATTCATCCCGAACAATATAAAAATGTTGAATTGTTATTGAAGAGTTTAGGGTTATCGATAGATGACGTAGGACAACCGCAATTACAAAAGAGATTGGAAGAAGTGGAGATTTCTAAGTTGTCTCAAGAAACGGGAGTTGGGGAGCCGACGTTAGTTGATATTATAGATGCGCTCATTAGCCCGGAACGAGATATGAGGGATGAGTTGCCTAAACCACTTCTGAAAAAAGGGATTTTGAAATTAGAAGATTTAAAACGTGGTATGGAACTAGAAGGAACAGTGCGTAACGTTGTTGATTTTGGTGCTTTTGTTGATGTAGGCGTAAAGCAAGATGGTTTAGTGCATATTTCTAAGCTTAGTAAACAGTTTGTAAAGCATCCGTTAGATGTTGTATCAGTAGGACAAATTGTAAAAGTATGGGTAGATGATATTGATACAAAAAAGGGACGCGTTGCACTATCTATGTTGCCGATTGAATAGTAAGAGAAGAGAGCAGATGAAACTGCTCTTTTTTTATAGAATAAAAAGTGTAATGGATTATGAGTTTTGATGTATTTTGCTATAATAAAACCAGCATTCATTTAGCAATTTAATTTGATACCGGTTTTTTTCGAAATATGCACGTTGCATCTGTTTTTTTAGCCACGTAGGCATAGGAATCCCTCCTTGTTTAATCCTACTCTCAAAAATCTAAAGTGCTATTGATGAGAGGTTGGTGAGTGGATTTCTATTCATGTTGTGTTTTTAGAAACCACGCGTCTTGAATGAGGATGGGTATATGTACTATTTAATATATGTATAAGAAGCGTGAAAAGTGTAAAAATATTTTTTTGTTTAGGAGGAATGAGAATGGACGAGGAAGAAATTCAACGGCTAGTGGAAGAAGTATCGCTACAATACTTCGGAATGCCATTTTTACATAAAGCAACGTTCAATAGTAGGCTGCGTACAACTGGTGGGCGTTATCTGTTGAAGAGTCACAATGTTGAACTGAATTATCGATATTACGAAATGTATGGTAAGGAGGAGTTAATCGGAATCATCAAACATGAACTGTGTCATTATCACTTGCATATTACAGGAAGAGGGTATAAGCACAGGGACAGAGATTTTCGTGAGTTGTTAAAGAAAGTTGATGCACCGCGTTTTTGTAAACGAATGATTAATGAAGAGAAGGAAAAAAAGATTTATAAGTATGAATGTATGGAGTGTTTACTTCAATATGTAAGAAGGCGTCAAATAAATACAAAAAGATATGTCTGCGGAAAGTGTAAAGGGAAACTCAAACCGATATCGAAAACATCTTGACAGTAAAAACGCAATCCAGTATATTATAAACATGTCACGTTTGAACAAGATGTTGTTAAAAACTTCTTGACTTACAGAAAGAATTTTTATAAGATACAAATTGTCTTCATTATTCCGCAGTAGCTCAGTGGTAGAGCTATCGGCTGTTAACCGATCGGTCGTA
>NZ_JBMDKC010000150.1:0-8886 GCF_057809515.1 Bacillus sp. FG16 | reverse complement strand
TTATCAAGCTGCCTAATGAAATAACCGTGTCTAACTTTTAGGGGTCACTTCAATACAGCTCTTTTCTTTATTGCAAAAAATCCCTTGCCGAATTGGCAAGGGATTTTAGTTTTAAATTATTTTGTTTGTTTAGAAGTTGATTCGGCTTCTTTTGCATTCACTTTACTTCTTGTTCCTAACATAACTAAATAGCATAGTACGGCAAACAAGCAAGAAATGAATAGAGAATGTAACAATGCCATTGCTAAACTAGCGTTTGTAAATACAACTAAAATTCCTACTACAGCTTGAAGTGTAACAAGGATAAATGAAATGATCCATCCCCAATATACTACAGGTTGCTGTTTGTAATGACGAATAGCGAGAATCATCGCGTAAAGTATCCAAGCGAAAATTAACATTGCTGCAACTCTATGGCCCATTTGAACCCACTCATGTAGTTGAGTTGGCATAGGTCTGTTTTTGCTACATAAAGGAAAGTCTGGACAGGCTAAGCTAGCTCGTTCGTGACGTACTAAAGCGCCTGTGTAGACGACGATATAACTGTAAATTGTTACACCATAAATATGAAATTTCATTTTTTTGTCCATAATAAGTGAACGTGCATCAAATTTTTGGTCAATTTCAAAGATAAGACACGTTAATAAAATGACAGAAGCGAATGAAATTAAGGAAATACCGAAATGGATAGCAAGTACAGCTGGCATTTGTCCCCAAACAACTGCTGCTGCTCCCATTAATGCTTGTGCAACTAAAAATACGAAGGATAAAATTGCTAACGTTTTTGTTTCACGCACATGTTTATAATATTTCCAGGATAAAATACAAAGGAGAGTGACAAGAATTCCAGCTGATCCTGATGTTAATCGGTGGCTAAGTTCAATAATAGTTTCCATTGATAAATTAGATGGAACAAATTCACCGTTACAAAGTGGCCATGATTTACCACAACCTTGACCAGAACCTGTTTTTGTAACTAAAGCGCCTCCTAATAAAACTATTAATAAATCAAGGCTTGTAATGACTGCTAACCATTTAATAAAGCGTTGCAATCTCTTTCACCATCTTTCTGCTATGAAGTTATTGCGAAATATTTTCATTCCATTATGTATAGAATAAAACGCGCTAGTTCCTATGATATATAAAAAATAATAAAATAGCAAAGAAATGGAGGGGGAAGACAAGGGAGAGAAAATAGGTGTGAAAACAGGGTTCGTAAGGAAAAATTTAGGTGAAAAATAGGCTATTTTGAAAAGAAATGGGGAGAATACGTGTTAAATAGGAGAAAATAGTTTATTATAGAATGTAACATCATGTTATGATAAGGACAAGTCAGAATGAAGTTTTTTATATTCGACACAAAAAGTTCATGTTTTCTTCACAAAATGTTCAGGAAATATGATTTAATATATTGGAGTATGGGCGTAGATTAGTAGTAGAATGGGTTAACAATGTTTCTACTGTAATAATATTGCTATATAGAAGCGAATTATTTCATTTGAAATAGGCGCAAAAAGAAAGATGAAAGTTTTAAGAGGGGGTTAGAGTGATGAACCATGCAACAAGTGAGCTGCATGATGAGTCCGCTGTTACAAGTGTACCGGAAACAACTCGGTTACAAGATTTATCAGCACTCGTTAAAATGGGGATTGTAAACTCAAATACACTTACTGTATTTACAGGATTTTGGTTGGCGTTACACTTTAATGGATTAAGTGTGATGGACAATCTGGATAAGCTATTTTTTACAATCGTTGGTTCTGGATTAATTATGGCGGGGGTATGTTGTTTAAATAACTACATCGATAGAGACATCGATCCGTTAATGGAAAGAACAAAGACTCGTCCAACGGTTACTGGAAAGTATAAACCAGGATTTGCACTTACATTTGGACTAGTTATATTACTTCTTGGATTTGTATTCTTATTATTAACAACACCAATGGCAGTTTTAATGGGATTTATTGGTGCTTTCACATATGTTGTCCTATATACTTTATGGACAAAGAGAAAGTATACACTAAATACTGTTGTAGGTAGTATATCTGGAGCAGTTCCACCTTTAATTGGATGGGCAGCAATCGATCCATCTTTAGGTCATCCAATTGCTTGGATGTTATTTTTAATTATGTTTATTTGGCAAATCCCACATTTCCTTGCATTAGCGATGAAACGTGTTGATGAATATCGAAATGCAGGAATTCCAATGCTTCCTGTAGTTCATGGATTTGAAATTACGAAACGCCAAATTATGATTTGGACAGTATGTTTATTACCACTACCATTTTATATGAGTGGACTAGGGATAACATTTATGGTAATTGCAACACTGCTTAACATCGGATGGATCGCTTTAGGATTTTATGGCTTCCGTAAGAAAGATGACATAAAATGGTCCGTGCAAATGTTTGTTTATTCCCTAAATTATTTAACAATCTTATTTGTATCAATGATTGTAGTTACATTCTTCTAAGACAACGACATAATTGGATTTCTTTACGTTGAGATTTACTTTACTTAACTATAAAGTACAATCTAATTCACAAGGAAAGTGGGGGTTGTTTGTATGAAGAAACAGTGGCGACTGCTTTCGTTCGTTTCACTGCTGGCTTTACTGTTAGGGGGATGCGGTGAAGCCTTTCAATCTACTTTAATTCCGCAAGGAGAAGTAGCAAAAATGCAATATGATTTACTTCTACTGGCGAGTGCAATCATGGTAGGAGTAGTACTAGTAGTTACTATTATTTTCTTGTATGTAATTGTGCGTTTCCGACAAAAGAAAGGTCAGGAAGATTATATTCCAGAGCAAGTTGAAGGAAATCACAAGCTAGAAATTATATGGACAGTTATTCCGATTATTCTTTTACTAATCTTAGCTGTTCCAACGGTTACATATACATTCAAACTTGCTGATGTAAGTGCGATGGAGAAAAAGAATATTGATAAAGATACTATCGTTGTTGATGTAACAGCGAATCTTTATTGGTGGGAATTTTCTTATAAATCAGAAAAGATAGTAACTTCGCAAGATTTAGTCATCCCCACAGGTAAGAAAGTGTATTTAAATTTGAAGGGTGCCGATATTAAACACTCATTTTGGGTTCCATCTTTAGCTGGGAAAATGGATACAAATACAGACAATGTGAACAAAATGTGGTTAAAGGCAGATAAATCGGGCACTTATAATGGTTTTTGTACAGAATTTTGCGGCCCATCACATTCTTTAATGCAATTTAAAGTGAAAGCTTTAGATGAAAGCGAGTACAAAAATTGGCTTGCTGATATGAAGAAGATTGATGGGAAGAAAGAAGTAGCTTCAACAAAGGCGCAAGAGGGCCAAGAAATATTTAATAAAAGCTGTATTGGTTGTCACGCAGTTGGATCTAATGATAGTAGACCACCTTCCGCTCGTATCGCACCAAACTTAGCAAACTTTGCGGATCGCGATATGGTTGCTGGTATTGCCGAAAACAATGAAGAAAACTTAAAAAAATGGCTGAAAGATCCTGAAAATATGAAGCCAGGAAACAAAATGACTGGCAAATATGGCAACTTAACGGATGATCAAATTGATGCATTAAATGCATACTTACAAACGTTAAAAGTTGAAAAGTAAAGAGGGATTATTCGCGAAGGGGAGGTTGAAAACGTGAGTTCTGTAGCAAAAAAACAGGGGATGGGTGCTGTCATATGGGATTATTTAACGACAGTAGACCATAAAAAGATTGCCATTCTCTATTTAATTGCAGGTGGATTGTTTTTTGTAATAGGCGGAATAGAAGCTCTATTTATTCGCCTTCAATTAGCGATTCCTAACAACGCTTTTCTTGTTGGGGATGCTTATAATCAAGTATTGACGATGCACGGTACAACAATGATTTTCCTCGCAGCTATGCCACTCGTGTTTGCATTTATGAACGCCGCTGTACCACTTCAAATTGGTGCACGTGATGTAGCGTTCCCGTTTTTGAATTCACTCGGATTTTGGTTATTTTTCTTTGGTGGAGTATTTTTAAATTTAAGTTGGTTTTTAGGTGGAGCACCTGATGCAGGATGGACATCTTATGCATCTTTAGCTTTAGCCTCTAAAGGTCATGGTGTTGATTTCTATGTACTCGGTTTGCAAATCTCAGGTATTGGTACATTAATTGGAGGTATTAACTTCCTTGTAACCATTATTAATATGCGTGCGCCAGGAATGACGTATATGCGTATGCCGATGTTTACATGGACGACATTTGTAACATCTTCGCTTATATTATTCGCTTTTCCACCGTTAACTGTAGGATTAGGACTTTTAATGTTAGATCGTTTATTTGGAACAAGTTTCTTTAATCCAGCATTGGGCGGGAATACAATTATATGGGAGCATTTATTCTGGATTTTCGGTCATCCAGAAGTATACATTCTTATACTCCCAGCTTTCGGAATATTCTCAGAAATCTTCGCGACATTTTCGAAAAAACGATTGTTTGGTTATTCATCGATGGTGTTTGCGACTGTATTAATTGGATTTTTAGGATTTATGGTATGGGCGCATCATATGTTTACTGTTGGACTTGGTCCAGTTGCTAATGCTATTTTCTCAGTTGCAACAATGGCGATTGCGGTTCCGACTGGTATCAAAATATTCAACTGGCTCTTTACAATGTGGGGCGGAAATATTCGTTTTACAACACCGATGATGTGGGCAGTAGCTTTCATTCCATCATTCGTCATGGGTGGAGTTACAGGGGTTATGCTAGCATCTGCACCAGCTGATTATCAATTTCATGATAACTATTTCGTAGTAGCACATTTTCATTATGTAATCGTTGGCGGTGTTGTATTTGGTTTACTTGCAGGAGCTCATTATTATTGGCCACTGATGTTTAATAAAGTATTAAATGAAACATTAGGAAAGATAACGTTTTGGCTATTCTTTATCGGTTTCCATTTAACGTTCTTTATTCAGCATTTCCTTGGCTTGATTGGTATGCCACGCCGTTACTACACATATCTTGAAGGGCAAGGGTTGGAAATGGGGAATATGATTAGTTCTATCGGAGCGGTGTTTATGGCTCTTGGGACGATTGTTCTTCTATTCAATGTAATTAAAACGACAGTATCAAAAGAAAAAGCTGGTCGTGATCCGTGGGATGCACGTACATTAGAATGGACGATGCCAGCACCGACACCAGAATATAACTTTAAACAACTACCATTTGTTCGCGGATTAGATCCGTTTTGGATTGAAAAACGTGAAGGTAATAAAGAGATGACAGCAGCGGAACCAGTTGGTGATATTCATATGCCAAATCCTTCGTTTTCACCATTTGTCATTTCTTTCGGATTGTTTATAGCGGCATTTGGTGCAATGTATATGCAGGGCGGAAAAGATAAGTTCTGGTTATTAGTAGCAATTATTGGTTTAATCATTACATTTGGCACAATGTTCCTACGTTCAGTAATCGATGATCATGGATATCATATTCATAAGGAAGATTTAGAGGATAAGGGGGGCAAGGCATAATGCATGTAGATGAAAAATTAACGAATGAAACATTTCCAGCAGAGCCTGAAAAAGCAACCCTTGAGGGGAAAAATAAGTTTGTCGGCTTTTGGTTATTTCTTGGAGGCGAAACAGTGTTGTTCGCTTCCTTGTTTGGCACATATTTAGCGCTAAAGAATTCTACAAATGGTGGACCAACATCTCAAGAGATGTTCCAAATGCCGCTCGTTTTCATTATGACGATGCTTTTATTAACGAGTAGCTTAACGAGTGTATATGCGATGTACCATATGAAAAACTTTAACTTTAAGAAAATGCAACTTTGGTTACTAGTAACTGTATTGCTAGGTTTAGGTTTTTTAGGGTTTGAGATATATGAGTTTTATCATTATACACATGAATTTAAGCATACTATGAGAAGTAGTGCGTTTGGCTCTGCGTTTTATGCTCTTGTTGGTACACATGGACTCCACGTATTGTTTGGATTGTGTTGGATTTTAACATTAATCTTTAGAAATGCGAAGAGAGGTCTAAATTTATACAATGCACCGAAGTTTTATGTTGCATCGATTTATTGGCACTTTATTGACGTAGTTTGGGTGTTTATTTTCACTGTAGTATATTTAATGGGAATGGTGGGATAAACAATGGCGATAAAGCAAACGAATAATCCTAAAGTTGATCTTGTTTATCGGAAGAGAAAAAGTGCGGAGGAAATGAAGCATCAAGTTATTACGTTTGCATTAATGATTTTTTTAACATTAGTTGCATTTGTAGCAGTGGCGTATCCAAAAACTTTTAGTCCGACTTTCTCGGTGCCATTTATTTTACTATTAGCAGTGGTACAAGTGATTTTTCAATTGTATTATTTTATGCATATGAGTCATAAAGGACATGAAGCGGCAAGTTTCTTTCTTTACTCTGGTCTGCTAATAGGGTTAATTACAATTTTAGCTTTTATGACAATCGTGTGGGTTTGAAAAGTGAAAAATAAGGGAGCTTGTGTTGTCACAGCTCCCTCTTCATATTATGGAATAACCTTAAGAAGGTAGGTGTGACAATGAGTAACTTATGGATATTTGGTTTTCAGGCTTTATGGAGTCCAATTTTTTTATTATTTATGCTTTCGATTCTTATTGGGTACTTCTTAATTATTGGGCCTTATAGAATGAGATTTGAAAATGCGACGAAGGTAAGTAAGAAGCAAATTATTTATTTTACGACTGGTATTGTTCTTTTGTATTTTGTAAAGGGAGGGCCTATTGATTTAATTGGCCATATTATATTTAGTGCTCATATGTTTGAAATGGCAGTCATGTATATTGCAGTTCCACCGTTACTGTTGCTTGGTATACCAATTTGGTTATATCGTTACATTACTTCTTTTAAGTTCGTTCAAATTATATTAAAGGTATTTGCTAAACCACTTATTGCATTGTTTGTATTTAACGGCCTGTTTTCTTTTTATCATTTACCAGTTGTTTTTGATACGGTAAAACAAAGTCAAATTGCTCATCCTATTTGTCTCACTATATTGTTTTTTACAGCAATCATGATGTGGTGGCCGATGCTAAATCCGTTACCAGAATATCAAACGTTAAGTGATATAAAGAAACTTGGTTACATGTTTGCTAACGGTATATTATTAACGCCAGCTTGTGCGTTAATAATTTTTGCGACGGCTCCGTTATTCGCAACGTATACGGATCCAGCCGCTTGGATGAAAGCAATGGAACTATGTGTACCGGCGGGCACTTTATCAGATTTAAATATAACTGGACCAGAATTTTTACACTGGATGCCAGTAGTACAAGACCAACAAACTGGTGGTATCATAATGAAAATTGTCCAGGAAATAGTGTACGGTACAATTATAGGCTATGTATTCTTTAGATGGGCACGTAGAGAGCGTGAAAAGGATAAGGAGCAGTTGCAGCAATTACCACCTTATTTGCAGACTAAGTAGAAGAAGTGTATGGGAGATCTCATGCACTTTTTTCTTTTAAATTATAATGAGTATAAAAGATTGAATTTTCTGACCTTTTATGTTAACTTAGTGTAGGCATGTACTAAAAGTGGATATAAAATTTACTACTAGCTTTAAGACGTAATATTTCCATATGTAGTGCAAGTTTTTTAGAGATTTACAACTTTCTCCTGCTATTTGCGGGAGTCGGGCTGTCCGTAAAAGCCTGATTGGTGAAGGTTAATAATCAGTGAGGGATGGACACCCCGCTGATTAAAGTTTCACTTTATAGTGTTTTCTTTAATAAACATAGACTATTTTAAGGGGGAATTTAAATGGGTAGTAGTGGAAGTATGGTAAAGCCGATTAGTGGTTTTTTGACAGCGTTAATTCAATATCCAGTACCAGTAGTAGAGTCACGTGCAGACATTGATAAACAAATTCAACAAATCATAAAAACAATTCATTCGACTAAATCAGGTTACCCTGGATTAGAATTGATAGTATTTCCTGAATATAGCACACAAGGGCTCAATACAAAAAAATGGACTACAGAAGAATTTTTATGTACAGTGCCTGGGCCAGAAACCGACTTATTTGCTGAGGCATGCAAAGAATCTAAAGTATATGGTGTTTTTTCAATAATGGAAAAAAATCCTGATGGTGGAGAACCGTATAATACAGCAGTTATTATTGATCCACAAGGTGAAATGATTTTGAAGTATCGTAAGCTAAATCCTTGGGTGCCAGTCGAGCCTTGGAAAGCTGGAGATTTAGGCTTACCTGTTTGTGATGGACCTGGAGGAAGTAAATTAGCTGTTTGTATTTGTCATGATGGCATGTTCCCTGAAGTAGCTCGTGAAGCGGCCTATAAAGGAGCAAATGTCTTGATCCGTATTTCTGGATATAGCACACAAGTTAGTGAACAATGGATGCTAACCAATCGTTCAAATGCATGGCAAAATTTAATGTATACATTGTCGGTAAACTTAGCGGGTTATGATGGTGTATTTTATTACTTTGGTGAAGGACAAGTATGTAATTTTGATGGGACTACTTTAGTACAGGGGCATCGAAATCCTTGGGAGATTGTGACTGCTGAAGTATATCCGGAACTAGCAGATCAGGCTAGATTAGGATGGGGATTAGAAAATAATATATATAATCTAGGGTCAAGGGGATATGTAGCAACTCCTGGTGGGGTGAAAGAAAATCCATATACGTTTGTAAAAGATTTAGCTGAAGGTAAATATAAGGTTCCTTGGGAGGATGAGATTAAAGTAAAAGATGGATCTATTTATGGATATCCAGTAAAAAAAACGATTCATTCTTAGGGAAGAGAAATAAAACAAGCGCATCATATTGATGCGCTTGTTTTTCAGGCTGTGGAGAAAGTCTTCTCTACAGCCTGTTTTTGTGTCTGAACCTC
>NZ_JBMDKC010000015.1:0-73882 GCF_057809515.1 Bacillus sp. FG16 | reverse complement strand
AAATTTGTACATGCTTAAACAAGTGAAAATGTACATGATCATCTTGACATTTACAGCGGAGCATAACAATATTACAAGAGAGGTTTTTGACGGTAAGAAAAAGAAATCAGATATAGTAGATAGTGTGAAAGAATTAAATAAAGTGTTAGATAAATTTGAGTCGATAGATCCCCCGACAGAGTATGTAAACCAACAAAAAGATTTTGAAAAAGCAATTAGTTATTTTAGAGAGTCTTTTTCTTTAATAAATGAAGTCTTCACCAGAAAAGAAAAAAGAGAACAAGGTGATAAGACTGATAAAGAGTTAATAGAAAAATCTGAAAAGTTAGTGAAAGAAGGAGATATTTACTGGCTTAAGGCATTCAAAGATCTTGAAGGGGATATTAAAATCGGTGACGGTACAGTATCTATGAAAGATTTGAAAGAGTTAGATAAGAAAGCTGGAATTAATACAGATAACGTTATGAAGAATGTGAAAGATGGTACGGAATTAATCGGTAATTGGGGATTCCAAGGAACAGACGGTTTCAATATGTCACTCATTTTAAAAGGTGATAAGACATTTGAAACGTATGGTAAAGGTGAGTATCCAAATAAAAAGAATTATATTGAAGGAACTTGGGAATATGATAAGGAAGCTTTTAGAATCTATTTACATCTCAATAAACGTTTAGTAGACGGTGTAGAAGATACAATTCAAAAAAAGAAAATAGCATATAAAGTTCAAGATTATGATGGGGAAAACTTGCGATTATTTAATGAGACGTCATTTCATACAATTAAGTATGTGAAGCAAAGTTAAAGTTATGGAGGACTAGGTTTAAATGGCCTGGTCCTTCATTAAAGTGTGGGTATGTAAATAATATGTTATCTTTCGTTCTGTTTACTTAGTATCATGTTATTCTTTAATAGAAGTAATAAATGGAGTTTTACATTAAATATATGAGGTTGGTTACAAATGATAAAGAAATTTACTAGATTAGTATTAATAGTGGTTATGCCAATCAGTCTTATTACAGGTTGTGGGGCTGCTGAAAAAGCCGAAAGCGGTACAAACGGAGAAAAAGGACTATATGGATTATTCATATGGTAGCAAAGGTATATTAGTAAGTGGCAAAGCGAAAGAACGGCAACAATACGAGATTGGATATATGGATGATAATAAGTTAATTGGAATTGACGAAAATATTGAAGACTGCATTATTTTAGATAATAAAGATAAAGCAGGTCTCATTTGGAAACAAATAGAGCGTGGATCTATTATTGAAGTGCAATACGGTAAGGATCGCAATGATATCGTGGGCGTGCAATTCGTAGGAGATCGTGAGTCATATGAAATTAGTGATAAGTTTGATCGGAATACGATAAATGAGCTTGTTGAAAACGTTAAAGGGAATTTGGAATAGATGTATGTCGATAGTATAGGATCTCTTATTATGAAATTGTATGCCAGTCATTTGTCTAAGTTTAAATTGATTATTTTGACGGTATTTGTAATTAGTTGTAAAATAATTTTTGTTGACGGATTTTGTAAAAAGTATGTTAGATGAAATTCATTTGTAGGGATGACATATAAATATTTTCTTAACGGGCATAAAATAATATAATTTAAATATATAAATAAAAAGAAAATATATTAGAAGTACATAGTAGATTCATATTTTTAAAATTAATGTGACAACAAAGGGAGGTTGAGATATATACACGGCGGGAATGTGTGTATATCTATTTATAATAATGAATAAGACAATCAAACAACAAGTAATCGCACTATCAACAAGCCTAGTGATTTTAGGGAGTGTACCTTTATCAGCATCAGCAGAAGAGATCAACAAATCTCAAACTGATCAACTTAATATTGCCCAAGGAGAACACGGAACGAGCGGATTAAATTATTCTAATTTCAAGTTGGAAGTTCCTGATCATGTACAAATTAACGAAGCAGAAGTATCTGAAAATGAAAAAATGCTTTTAGAAGAATATAAGCATAAACATGATGAAACAGAAGAATTAAACAAAATGCAAGATGCTAAGAAGGGACAAGTAGCAGAAAAGGAAGCTATTTCAAACATTGAAAAGGCATTTGAATCTGTAGATGGTCGAAATGATGGATCTGATCGTCAAATGAAACCTGTTGCAAAGCCAAGAGGTATTCAATATAGTGCACAGAGTACGAAGAAATATGGAACACTTGCAGGAGTTCCATTTGTGGAGTGGATTGTTCCAGCAGGAAATCCTGATATTCGTCCTGCGAATCCGATGAAAGCACGTTACATTACAATCCATGAGACCGCAAATACAGCCGCTGGTGCTAATGCTGAAAATCATGCGAAATATTTATACAAGCAAGCAACTGAAGGCACTTTCCGAACAGCTTCATGGCATTTTACTGTAGATGATAAACAAATTTATCAACACTTACCAACAAACGAAAATGGTTGGCATGCAGGAGATGGAGATGGTTCAGGAAACAGGGAGTCTATCGGTATCGAGATTGCGGTTAACCAAGACGGTGATTACAATAAAGCGTTAGAAAATGCAAAACGACTTGCAGGTTATTTAATGAACAAAGAAGGAATTGGTGCAGATCATATATACAAGCATCAACAATGGAGCGGGAAAAAATGTCCTGACATTTTAATTTCACGAGGTAATTGGGCTGGTTTCGTACAAGGAATTCAGTGGTATGCAAATATAAATGCGCAGATTGATACGCCTTTACAAGATAAAAATGACTCATTTAATCCAAATGAAAATAATCCAGCTGAACCTAGCATGGAACTAGTGGTAAATGGTAGTGGCATCAATGTACGTAGTGATGCGGGCATTGAACATCGTGTTGTACGTAAAGCTTCAAACGGAGATCGTTACAAAGTATTAGCGGTTAAAAATGGTTGGTATAAAGTAGGTAATGGAGAATGGATTTTCTATGACCCAAGTTGGATTAAAATTAACTACAATGTACCAAAGGAAGAAGTACAAAAGCCTAAGGAAGAAGTACAAAAACCAAAAGATGATATTACAGGTGGCTGGTTTGAAGGGCATATTCGTAAATTAAACAGTCTAGGTATTATGCAAGGCGAAGGTAATGGTGTATTTGCGCCATATCGAAATGTAACGAGAGCGGAGTTTGCGAAATTAATCTCGAATGCTCTTAAACTACCAGAGGGAAATAAGTCATTTGTAGATATTAATGAGACACATCCATCACTTCATGACGGTATTAAACGTTGTGCAAGTGCAGGAATTATTAATGGTCGTGGTGAAGGGGTTTTTGATCCTAACTCACCAATTACTCGTGAAGAAGTATCTATTATGATTGACAAAGCACTACGATACAAAGGAATTACAGGTGAGTTAGTAGCATTACCATTTACAGATAAGCATTTAATAACATACAAAGAATCGGTTCAACGATTATACAGCTTAAAGGTAGTTAATGGTGTTGGAAATAATGAGTTTGATCCCGGAGGTACAGCAACTCGTGGTCAGGCAGCTGCCTTTATTGTGAAGATGTTAGATTCAATGCAAAAATAAAATAAAACTTGAATCAGTGGGGCCACTCGCGTTGCAATCGAGCAGTTTATTCACCGAATTTTGAAATGAGAGTTTTACTGCCTGCAAATAGCAGAATAAATTGTATGTAGAAGCTGACATTGGTAGAAGTAAAAAATAAGAAGAATTTGAAAGGAGCTATCCAAAATAATAATTTGGAATAGCTCCTATTTAGTAGGAAGAACAAATTGTATTTCATAGATTGTAATGTAGAATGCCCTTCCAAGCCCCTCATAAGCCCCTACCAAGTAATAAATCACTAAGAAAAAACAAAAACAAAAACAACTACAAGAACAAAACAAGCACGAAAAAATGAAACCGGCGTTGTAGTAGTAAAAAAAATTGTAATTCGAATGCCAAAACCATTCCAGCATTCCTATTTACTAGCAAAGAGTGGAGGGAAACATATGGCGGTATACCGTAATGTGCAGGTGAACTTTTGGCAAGATGAATTCATATTAGATTTAACGCCAGAGGAGCGTTATTTTTACATATATTTGTTAACTGGTACGAAAACGAAGCAATGTGGTATTTACATATTACCGAAGCGTGTGGCAGAGCTTGAAACAGGTTATAGTATGGAGACTGTTGAGAAGTTGCTAAACAGGTTTGTTGAGTATGGAAAGATTTTATATGAGACGGAAACGAAAGAGGTATTCATAATAAACTGGTTACACTATAACCCTATTTCAAATACGAATGTAGAAAAGTGCGTATTACGTGAGTTAAAGACTGTAAAAAGTAATGAGTTCATACATATGTTTTTACGTAAATGCCTTGAAGAAGAATACACGATTCCATTATTATTGCAGCATTTTGGTATGCCAAAAGAAGAGGATAATAGTAGTTCACAAGTAGTTATTGAAGAGAAAGAAGAAGCGGAAGAGGTAGAAAGTATAGAAGAGGACGTTCCAAATAGTGAAGTTTATAAGTTTTATGAACAAAATATTAGTAGTTTATCCCCATATATTGTGAAAGAATTGAAGAATTGGATACAAAAATTTTCTGGAGAGAAAGTGTTAGAGGCACTTAAAATTGCGTTTGAAAATAATAAGAAAACGTTAGCTTATGTGAAGGGGATTTTGAGGAATTGGTGTAGCAAAAAGTTAAAGGATTTTAGTGGGGAGAAGTGTGTAATGGGAAGTTTAGAGAGAAGGAAATGTATGTTGAGTAGTGTATTTTAATTTATATTAATTTAATGTAGAATGTACGTTCGTTTTTGTGGGTTTTATGCTATACTACCATTAAATAAGGGTATTTTTATAATAGATAAAAAGATGCGGGGGGTACAAAGTTTGACTACTAGTATATCTGAGTTGTTTCAATATATTAATATGACAGAAGAACAGGAACAATTATCACTACGATATATACAGACAAAAGAAGAAGAGATTTTAAAAGATATTGAACTAACGACGATTCGTGATCAAAAAAGAAGCGATTTTGCGGAGCGATTTATAAACGATTTTAGGAAAGTACATAAACAAGATCCGGGTTTCTTTCGGTTATTTTATCATATACTCGAGGAGCAATTATTAAATGTTCTTGTAGTCCGTTTTGCGCATGTCAGTTTTTCTAAAATGAAGGTTTATTTAGAAAAAAGTGCACTACCTTTGGACAAACTTGTAGCAATTGCATGTAGGTATTTATCTAGTATTTCAAGTTACGTCAATGAAGCAGATGTTTTTCTTAGAGAGTTAACAAAAGAGAAACCGAACTATATAGAGGAACAATTACATACTTTACCAACTAAACAGCAATTAACATTACTTCTCGTAATGTTTGATGTAGAGTATGAAAAGTTTCGTACATATAGTTCTTTATTGAATAAGAGGTTAGAAGAACATACAGAATTTATATTGAAACTGCTAGGGGAAAAGGAAAAGGTTGAAGCAGTTAAACGGTATTTAAAAGGTGAAGATGATAGTGAAGTATTTATAGGTGGGAATTTACCGGAACATATTTGGCGGCTATTATTTTGTGTTCATAAACATTCGAATGTTGCGAGGCGATATATTGAGATATTGGCGAAGAAAAATGTTTGGGGTTTTATAAACTATGCAACACGTTATATGTGTCACACTCTTGGTCAGTCTCAAAACTACAAAAAAACTGGTAGTGTAAATAGAGAAACATATGAAGAAATTCAAAGTTTTTGTACACAGTTTTGGATTTCTAAGGAAAGATTTTTTGCGCATCGTCTAAGGCAACATGATTTGAATAGTGAGGATTTTTGTAAGACTTATGAATATGAATTGCTATGCTTTATGTTGGAGGGAAATCCTGAATTTGTTCAACAAACTTTGCAATATGTAAGTAAAATGAATTATCTCATCATCGCACGAACGCTAGCCGAAAAAGGATATGAGCTAAATAGAGGGAAAATGCGAGAAGAATTTTTTGTTGCTGCTTTGCAAATTAAATTGTCTACATTGCGGGATACATATTGTGATTATTTACTAGGGAAGTTGTCACTTGAGGATATAAAGCAAATACTTAAAAATCCGAAATATAGAAGTATGTATTGGGGTATGCCGGTGTTAGAGGTTGCGCTTCTTTGGGATATAGATGATGTAGCGAAAAGGGAAGCTGTACTTACACTACAGTTTGGAGATGATGATAGTGTTAATTTATACGAACTTCTTTACGAATGTTCTGTCAGAGGAGTAGAGCCGAAACAAGTATTAGAAGATCTGCTTTCGTATGGGTTAAGTAAGGAAAAACTTATCGCTTATGCAGTTGAAGAAGCTGCATGCTACAGTGAAGAGAGAAATAAGGCGAAGGAAGCGCTTGTTTTTGTAATTGTAAAAGAACAAGCATATATAATTGAACGGTTTGATGAGTATTCTGCTATGGCAAAAGCATATATTTTAGAAGAGTTAGCAAAGGATAACATGGTTAAAATGCGTCCGATTTTAATTAAAAGCTTAGGGGATTCATCTAAAAAAATGCGTGAGTCTGTAGTTAAACTGCTTTCAAAAGATGTAGAAGCTGCAGCAGATGTAGCAGTTGAACTTCATAATAAAAAGAAGATTGTTCGTGAAAATGTGATGAAAATACTAATAGAGTATAAGCTTGAAAAATATACGAAACTTGTACAGGAAGCTTTGCAAGAAAGTAAAAATGAATCTTTCGCAGGAAAATTCTCGTTTTTATTTCAAACGGAGGAAGAAAAGATCGAAGAACTATGTGCACGTATTTTAACGGAACAAACAAGAAATTCACTTCTGCAATTGATTGGGGATGAGCCACAAATCCGTTTACGTGACTCTAATGAAATTGCTGATGCTGCAATTCCGTTAGCCTATTTACAACAGTATATCTCAGATGCTGTTATTGAGAAGAAAGAAACGGCAGAAGTAATTGGTAGAGCTTTAAATGAAGAGGACTTAAAAGAATATGTGCAAACGATATATCAAATATGGATTTCTCAAGACGCAGATGTGAAGAAGCGTGGAATTCTTTCGTTATACGGAATGTATAGTGACGACAAAATGGTCGACATACTTATAAAGCAAATTGATGAATGGGTGCTTCAAATGAGAGGAAAGATAGCAGCGGATGCCGTTCGTGCTTTAGGTTTGTCTTCATCTAAGCTTGCACTTATGTCTATTCATGCAATAGCATTTAAATATAAACATAAGCAAGTACGTAATGCAGCAAAAGAAGCGCTAAGTCTTGCTGCGAAAACACGTGGTATAACAGAGGAAGAGCTGGAAGATCAATTGGTGCCGGACCTTGGCTTTACTATACATGGTGAAAAGATAATTGATTTCGGGAATCGAAGTTTTACTGCCATTTTAACTACAGAGTCAAAAATTGAATTAGAGACAGAGGAAGGAAAACGTATGAAGTCACTTCCAAAGCCGAATGCAAAAGATGATGTAGAAAAGGCTGAAGAGGCTAAAAAAGAATTAGCCTCTTTAAAGAAGGAACTCCGAACTACTCTTTCAATGCAAAAACAACGATTGGAAGCGGCACTTTCGTTAAAGCGTTATTGGTCACATAATGCATGGAAGTCTGTATTTATGGATAATCCAATTATGAAGCAATTTTCTATTTCACTCATTTGGGGTGAGTATAAGGAAGGGAAGTTGCTGAACGCATTCCGTTATGCAGAAGGTGGCGTGTTATGTACAATTGACGGGAAGAGTTATGAACTTTCATTTGGCACTGTTATTGGTTTCGTTCATCCGTTAGAATTGTCTGGGGCGGAGAAGGAATTATGGAAAGAGCAATTAGAAAGTGCGGGAATTGTTCAGCCGTTCCTACAAATTGAGCGTCCAGTGTTTGTAGTAGAAGAGAATGATGAGAGTGCTATTGAGAGATTTGGTGGTATTTTAGTAAATGGTCGTTCGTTATTCGGTAAGATGACGAAGCTTGGATGGATCCGTGGATCTGTTCAAGATGGCGGTGTGTATTATACGTTTTATAAAGAAGATACTCGTACTGGATTAGGGGCAGAGCTTTCATTTAGCGGAGCGCCGATTGGTTATGAAGATGAAGAAGATGTATGTGTATTTGACATTCAATTTTATAAAGCAGGTACAGTGAATCATGGTTCATATGAATACGATGAAATTGATGATGAAAGACGCATTGTACCAAAAGAAGTAGATAAACGCTTCTTTAGTGAAATGTTATATGATGTGCAACTAGCGACAGGTGCAAATCTTGGGCATAATGAAAGTTGGCGTAGCAAACGATAAGAAAGACCCCCTTCATTGGTAGGGAAATGAAGGGGGTTTTTCAATGTTTTTAAAAGGTTCTTTCTCAAAAAGAAGCGAATAGTGTGAGAAAGGGGTGGTTATATGGAAGTCGTTATAAAGAAGAAACGAAAAAGGGGAAGAAGAATTTTTATTTGGGCTAGTAGTATCGTTCTCTTGTTAGTTATTTCCGCTGCGATTTTTTTGAATATATATACGCTGAAATCTATGCCAAAGATAGATGGAACGATAAAGCTAGAGGATTTACAACACGCTGTTACGGTGAAGCGGGATAGTAAAGGTGTCCCGCATATTAAATCGGAAAATGCACATGATTTATATTTTTCACAAGGATATGTACAAGCGCAAGATCGGTTGTTTCAAATGGATTTAAGTAGAAGACAAGCTTCTGGTATGTTAAGTGAAGTTGTTGGGGAAGCAGCTGTTGACCGAGATAAATTGTTTCGAACACTCGGTTTACGGCGAGCGGCAGAAGCTTCAGTTAGTCAATATGATGGAGAAGCAAAATATGCCCTGCAGTCATTTGCTGATGGGGTGAACGCTTTTATACGTGAGGCAAAAGTGGAAAAGAAATTGCCGGTTGAGTTTACTATATTAGGTTATCAGCCTTCTGAATGGTCAATCGTGGATTCTTTAACAATTGGAAAGTATATGGCGTTTGACTTAGGAGGACATTGGCATGGACAGGCGTTTCGATATTGGGCGCTGAAAAACCTTCCGAAAGAGCAAGCAAATGAGCTATTTCCTACATATCCGAAAGATGCACCTAGATTGCTAGCTGAACTAAAAACTACAAATGTGGACGTAGCACAAAGTTTTTCAAAAACGATAATTCCCCCGGAGTTTAACGGTAGTAATAACTGGGTTGTGAGCGGTGAGAAGAGTGCGTCAGGTAAGCCGATTTTAGCAGATGACCCTCATTTATCCCTTGCGACACCTTCTATATGGTATCAAACGAGACTTGAAATGAAAGATTTAAATGTGAGTGGCGTTATTTTCGCTGGAGTACCAGGTGTTATATTAGGCCACAATGACAAAATAGCGTGGGGCGTTACGAATACGGGGCCTGATGTGCAAGATTTATATATTGAGAAGAGAAATCCTAATAATGAAAATGAATTTCTGTATAACGATAAATGGGAGAAAGCTACGGTAGTTGATGAATCGATTAAAGTAAAAGGCGGGAAGACAATTCCTTATAACGTTACGATTACGAGGCATGGGCCAGTAATTTCAGAGTTTGCGGATAAGGGGAAGGAGAAAACGAAAACCGTATTCTCTTTAAAGTGGACTGCTTTAGAACCGTCAGCCGAGTTAAAAGCTGTATTAAATATGAATAAGGCAAAAGACTGGAATGAGTTTGAAACCGCTCTTCAAGATTTCCATACACCAACGCAAAACTTTGTGTTTGCATCAAACGATGGCACGATTGCTTATAAAGCGAATGGAAATATACCAGTGCGTAAAAAAGGTGATGGTAGCTTGCCTGTTCCAGGATGGACAGATGAATATGAATGGGAAGGATATATTCCATTTGATCAGCTGCCGAAAGTTATAAATCCGAAAGAAGGGTTTATTTCAACTGCGAATAATAAAATTGTTGATGATGATTATCCGTATCATATTAGCAATACGTGGGCACAGCCATATAGGCAAATGCGTATTCAAGAATTTTTGCAAGAGAAGGAAAAGTATACGGTAAAAGATTTAGAAGAGTTACAGATGGATCAAAAGAATTTATACGGGAAAGAGTTTACTCCTATATTTTTAAAAGAGTTAAATAAAGCATCTTTAAATGAGGTAGAGAAAGAAGGTGTAAACCAATTAACAAAGTGGAATTTTTACGATAGTAAAGATGAAGCGGCACCATTAATATTCCATTTATTAATGAAAGAGATTTCGAATACGTTATTTTCAAAAGAAATACCGAAAGATGTAATGGAGTTATTTGAAGGGAAGTCACAAGTTGTGGATGAATTAATCCGGAAACAAGTAGCAGGAGAAAATAGTGCATGGTTTTCTAAGTACGGAGGTTTCACAAAAGTTGTGCATACATCGTACGAGAATGTAATGAAGAAATTGCAGAAGGAATATGGACCCGATGTTGGGGGCTGGAAGTGGGGCGATTATCATCAACTCGCTTTTACACATCCAATTTCGAAATCATCGAGTATGTTAGCATTACTAGCTTTTAATCGTGAGAAACCAGTTCCAATTGGCGGAAGTCAAGTTACCGTCCAAGCAGCAAGTTACGGCGAGAACGGTATTGTAAATCACGGAGCTTCTTGGCGATTCGTTATTGATACAAAAGATATGTCAAACGGTTATCATATCGTAGGACCAGGACAGTCGGGACATTTTAGAAGCGATTGGTATCATGATCAAATAGATGATTGGGTAAGTGGAACGTATCATACGACTACATTGAATACGGAGGGGATAGAGGGGAAAGTGTTAACGTTACAGCCGAAGTGATGGGTTGTTTGATGAAGCAATATAAAAGTGAGTGTAGATGAAGAATATACGGATTTAATTATGAGTATTGATTCATTTGAAAAAATTCCTTAAGTAAGTTACTAGAAGGAATTTGATAATTTCAATCGTGAAAAGAAAGGAAAAAGGAGCGGAAACCTGCTCCTTTTTTATTTTTCCTACTATTTTTAGGAGATTTATATGAATATAGTTGAACGGCACTTCATTTTTTTCTGGAATAAATGTGAAACGTTGTATAAAATAATCAAGAAAGCCAAAAATTATAGGGGGAAAGTTGTGAAGAAAAATAAGAGTTTAATAAGTTTTTTAGGAGTGTTTCTTATGTTGTTTTCTTTTTGTTTTCAAGGAAATGTACAGGCAGATGTAAATACTGTTCAATCTGGAAAAATCAAATCAGGAAACGTAACAGTATGGGAAGTTGGAAATGTAGCGAAAGTATTAGCGGATGTGGAGCGCTTAAATTTAAATACAGTAAATGTACCGATTCAAGTGGATATCCCAAATGTGACTTCTACTAACATGGTAATTAATCAAGCGCAAAAGCAACAAGCTATTATTTTAATTCAAGAATTATTAAAGCGTAATATTCAAGTTATAGTGGAACCGTTCCCGTATATTCAGCAGGGGAATGTTGGAGAGACAGAATGGAACCCAAGTAACATTAATGATTTCTTCTGGAATTGGAAGACGGTTATTCTGCAAGATATTTTTAATTCCATTACAAGTAAATACGATGTGTATGGACTAAAGATTGCTTCTAATTTCGTGAATATGGAGTATGCAGAAGGATACTGGAGCGATACAATTGATTTTGTTTGTAAGCAGTATAAAGGAAATGTTTTGTATCAAATGAACTGGTGGTTAACAGCGAGCTGGGACTCTTCTTATGAAGCTAAGTTTAAAGAAAAAATCAATCGCCCGTATTTAAAAAAGGTGGATATTGTTAGCGTAGACAGTTGGTTTGAAGTTTCAGGAAAAAGAAATCCAACATATGAAGAAGTGAAGCAAAGTTTGTTTGCGACAACAGTATATAATCGTGGGCAAAATGTTGTTCAGCAATTGGAACAATTACATAATGCAACAGGAAAGCCAGTATACTTCGGTGGATTTAACGTTCCAGCATGTGAACTTGGATTACAAAATCCATGGAATCCAGATGTTTCAAATGTGTTTTCGAAAGATGTACAATTAAATGGATGGCGTGCTTACCGCGATGTATTAGAACCGAAACCATATTTTAAAGGTTTTTCAATTTGGTTTATTGGCTCTAATGATAGTACACATGCGTATCAAATACATAGTAAAGAAGCAGAGGCAGTTATTAACGGGTGGTACCGAAAATAAATTTTATAAAATAGGTAAGTTTTAAAGTTTACTACATATATTTCTAGTGAAAGGCCTTTCACCATCTTATCACCTAGGGGGCAATCATAATGAAATTTTTGTCTTACCTTACAGTAATTTTGGTGATTCTTGGCGGTTTGAATTGGTTATTTGTAGCGTTAGATTACAATGTAGTTGAGAAATGGTTTGGTTCTATGCCGGCGCTTGTGGACACTATTTATTGGCTCTTTGGTCTTTCTGCTATTTATCAAATCTTTGATCGGTTCTTTACGAACGACTAGCTATTATTATTTTATTATTAGAGTGTTAAGTACGATTATGTACTTAACACTTTTTTATGTGTATATAAAAAGTCTGCACTTGCAAGCGATTCCATCGCGTCTTGCGCCGTAATAATAGAAAACAAATTGACCGTATATTATATTTTAGGTTATAATTCAGAAAGTTTAAAAAATAATCGAATGAGAAATAGGGAGGTTATGAGGGTGATGGAGAGAGTCTATAATTTTTCAGCAGGACCATCAATACTCCCTTTGCCAGTTTTAGAGAAAGTGCAAAAGGAGCTATTAAATTATAACGGGACAGGCATGTCTATTATGGAAATGAGTCATCGATCTTCTTATTTTCAAAGTATTATAGAGGAAGCAAGTAACTTACTTCGTGAATTAATGAGCATCCCTGATGAGTATGAAGTTTTATTTTTACAAGGCGGTGCGTCATTACAATTCTCTATGATACCACTGAACTTAATGAATACGTATAAAAAAGCTGGGTACGTACTAACTGGCTCATGGTCTAAAAAGGCACTGCAAGAAGCCGAAAAAGTTGGGGAAGTACAAGTGATTGCTTCTTCTGAAAAAGAGAAGTTTACTACGATTCCTAAACTGGACGGTTTATTAAGTGATGAAAAACTAGATTATGTACATATTACAACGAATAATACAATTGAAGGGACAAAATATGTGGAAATTCCACATGTAGAAAGAGTGCCGCTCGTTGCGGATATGTCCTCAAATATTTTATCAGAGAGATATGATGTTTCGAAGTTTGGTCTTATATATGCGGGGGCGCAAAAGAATTTAGGACCTGCGGGCTTAACGATTGCTATTATAAAAAGAGATTTAATTGGGAGAGCAGATCGCTCTTGTCCGACAATGTTAAATTATGAAACTTACAGTAAAAATAACTCCTTATATAATACACCGCCATCCTTTAGTATTTACGTAACAAAACTTGTACTAGAGTGGTTGAAAGAGCAAGGCGGAGTATCTGCGATTGAAGAACAAAATAAAATGAAATCTTCACTTCTTTATCATTTTTTAGATGAATCTAAATTGTTTACTTCACCAGTTGACCCTGCGTATCGATCACTTATGAACATTCCATTTACAACACCGTCAGAAGAACTTAACAATGAGTTTTTACAAAAGGCGAAGGAACGCGGTTTCGTTACGCTAAAAGGACATCGCTCAGTCGGCGGTATGCGTGCAAGTATTTACAATGCGATGCCAGCACACGGTGTAAAACAATTAGTAGATTATATGAAGGAATTTGAGCTTGAGAATAGATAGGGAGATGGGGATATGTTTCGTGTTCAAACGTTAAATCAAATTGCAGAAAAAGGTTTACAAGTTTTTACTGAAGAACGTTATGAAGTAGGGGATAAACTCAATCACCCAGATGGGATTTTGCTTCGTAGCTACTCTTTACATCAAGAAGAGTTTTCAAAAGACTTAAAGGCGATTGCAAGAGCTGGCGCTGGTGTAAATAATATTCCTGTCGAGCGATGTACAGAAAAAGGAATTGTAGTATTTAACACGCCGGGGGCAAATGCAAACGCCGTAAAGGAACTCATTATTGCCAGTCTTATTATGTCTTCACGTAACATTATTAATGGTGTAAGTTGGACGAAAAACTTAGAAGGTGAAGAAGTACCACAGCTTGTTGAATCAGGAAAAAAACAATTTGTTGGATCAGAAATTGCAGGGAAACGTCTAGGTGTTATCGGACTTGGCGCAATCGGTGCTTTAGTTGCGAACGATGCGTTAGCGTTAGGGATGGATGTTATCGGATATGATCCTTATATTTCAGTTGAAACAGCTTGGCGTCTTTCTACACATGTGCAAAGAGCGTTTAGCCTTGATGAAATTTTTGCAACGTGTGATTATATTACACTGCATATTCCTCTTACGAATCAAACGAAGGGGATTATTGGGGAACACGCTGTAGAGAAGATGAAAAGAGGGATGCGTCTATTTAATTTCTCTAGAGGAGAACTTGTAGATGAAAAGGTTCTTCAAAAAGCATTAGAAGAAGATATTATTACACATTACGTAACGGATTTCCCAAATGAAAATGTAATAAAGATGAAAAATGTAACAGCGACGCCTCACCTTGGTGCATCTACGTCTGAATCGGAAGAAAATTGTGCAGTAATGGCAGCACGTCAATTACGTGAATATTTGGAGACAGGAAATATTCGTAATTCAGTAAACTATCCAAACGTCGAGCTTCCATATATCGGAAAGAAACGTATTACAATTATGCATCAAAACGTTCCAAACATGGTAGGACAAATTACAGGATGTTTAGCAGAACATCATATAAATATTGCTGATATGATTAATCGTAGTAAACATTCTTGGGCATACACAATGATTGATATCGATAACGGAATTGATGATATAATAAAAGAGAATATTGTAGAAAATATAAGCAAAATTACAGGTGTTGTAGCCGTTCGAATGATTGTGTAAAGGAGAGAGGAATGTGGCAAAAATACGACCGTTTCGGGCCATTCGTCCAGTAGAGGAAAAAGCAGCACAAGTTGCAGCTTTACCGTATGACGTATTAAATAGTGAAGAGGCAAGGGAAGTTGTAAAAGGGAATCCATATTCTTTCTTGCATGTTGATAAAGCAGAAATTGATTTAGATCCTGAACTGTCACCGTATGATGATCGCGTGTATGAAAAAGCGGGCGACAATTTAAAGCAATTTGTACGAGAAGAAGTGTTCATACAAGATGAAGAGCCAGCGCTATATATTTATGAACTGACAATGCAAGGAAGAACGCAGTCAGGCCTTGTCGTTTGTACATCTATTGATGAATACGAAGATGATACAATTAAAAAACATGAAAGAACACGTCATGAAAAAGAATTAGATCGTATTCGCCACGTAGATGTGTGTGACGCAAATACAGGTCCTATCTTTTTAACGTACCGTACAAAAGAAGAAGTAAAGCATTTGATTAGAAGCTGGAAAGAAGAGCATGCGCCAATTTATACATTTACAGCAGAAGATGGTGTTAAGCATGTTGCGTGGAAGGTTGCAGATGAAGAAGTAATTGCGACTTTAGTAAACGCATTTGAAGATATTCCTAATCTTTATATTGCGGATGGGCATCACCGCTCTGCATCAGCTGCAAAAGTAGGGCTTATGCGAAGAGAACAATATCCAAATTACACAGGAGAAGAGGAATTTAATTTCTTCTTATCGGTTCTATTCCCTTATGATGAATTATCAATTTGGGACTATAACCGCGTTGTGAAAGATTTAAATGGCTTATCAGAGGAACAGTTTTTAAATCAAATTACGCAGTACTTTTATGTAGAAGGAGCAATTGTTTCTCCGTATAAACCAAATGAGCCCAAATCATTTGGTATGTATGTAAATGAGAAGTGGTATAAGCTTACTGTGAAAGAGGAAACATTTGATGCGAATGATCTTGTTAGAGGTTTAGATGTATCTATCCTGCAAGATCATTTATTAAGCCAAGTACTTGAAATACATGATCCGCGTTCTGATTCACGCATTGATTTTGTTGGTGGAATTCGGGGGCTAGAAGAGCTAGAACGCCTTGTGAACAGCGGTGTATATAAAGCAGCATTCTCATTATATCCGACATCTATGGAAGATTTATTAGCAATTGCAGATGCAGGAGAAGTCATGCCGCCGAAATCAACGTGGTTTGAACCGAAACTTCGCAGCGGGTTGTTTGTTCATTCTTTAAAATAAATAGACTTCTTTAGTTAGAAAAACCGAAATGATTTTTAGTTTCGGTTTTTCTTATTTTAAAAGTGTTTTCGAGGAGGGGTATTAATGAAATTGCAAGTAGGCGAAAAAATCACCTTTGAACGAACTTTTACGAAAGAGGATGTTGCGTTATTTACAGAAGTATCGAAAGATGAAGGTGTTCATCATGTTACACCAGATGAGCAGGGAAGATTTGTTGTACAAGGGCTGTTAACATCAACATTGCCTACAAAAATTGGCGGTGATTATAACGTACTAGCTCGCAAAATGGATTTTGAATTTTTACGTCCTGTTTTTAGTGGGGATACGATTCGTTGTGACGTAACTATTGAACAATTTGAGCCTGATGAAAAAAATCGTACAAAATTATTGCGACGTTTATATGTAGGAATCAACTTGAAAAGGAAGTTATGAAGGGGAGTTTTTCGGGGATTATTCTTTAATTAGTAAGAAAAGAAATGAATAGGTGGGGGCATGATGTCTCTAGGGCGTAGATTTTTAATTCCCCCATGAAGAAAATTTTATGCATTGCTGAATACTGATAATATACTCTGTTCATTTTTAACTTGAATAAACTCGTCAACAAAAAGGACATTCCTAGTATTACAAGAAATGTCCTTTCCACTAAAATATAAGGTATTTTGCTGAAATTCAAACTCTAAAATTAGTTTACTAGTTTGACCTGTAAACTGATAATTATAGGATCCTCTCAGGTTTTCTAAGTTACCGGTAGCTTTAATAATTGTTCCTGGGGAATCTAAATTTCCTTTATCAAATATTCCTTGCTCTATAGCTGTAAATGTCCCTTGTTGCCCCTTATAAATTCCTTCAAAGTGTAAAAATCCAGAAATTTTAGCAGTAGCCAAGTGACCATCATTTATATTTGAGTCTAAATAATATAATAAGTATTCAACAAAAGCTTTTCCTTTTAATTCCCCATCAATATCATATTCAACATGGGCAATATTAATAGGGAAATCTTTTCTAGTATCATCGATTAGTTTTTCATCCCATTTACTTACTGTAAATGTTACTTCCATGCACGTAATCTCCCTCCAATTAGATACTTATTTAAAGTTTTCCTTTATTCCACGCCACTCTCTAAAATAGAGAAAGACCCATTTTCACAATTAATTTCCGCCAGCGCGCCGTAAGGTAAAATAAACTTCGGTTCAGTATGGCCAAAACTTAAATTATAAAGAATCGGCAAATCTTCTAAGTTATGTTCTTTCATAACCTGCAATATTTCCTGTTTATATTCTTCATAGTATTGTTCATCTTTCGGTTTACCAAAAATGATTCCTTTTGCTTTTTGCAGAATGCCTTGTGCTGCATAATTTCGCAACCAATACTTTATATAATTTGGTTCTGGATGTTCTTCAGATGTTTCAAAGAATAGAATACTATTCTCCCAATGCTTTTTCTCAGGCCAAAGTTCCGTTCCTTTTACGAATTCCAATACTTCAATACAACCACCAATTAAACGCCCTTGTACAGTCCTAGATCCTTGAAGGACCTCATATCCGTTGTTTTGCTGCATCGTACGTCTTGTATCCTTATTTATTTCTATCCATTCTAAACGCTCACTCGTCCATTCGTTAGCTGGTTGAATTTCACCAATAATCTCATTTGAAAAGAGAGTTCGATTCACTGTTTCAATCGTATATGAATCCATCTCTATATTTTCAGCAAAATCGGTTAAGATTGCTGGACCGTAAAAAGAGGAAATTCCTGCTTTATGACAAAATAAGTGTGAAACGGTATCGTCAGAGTACCCCATAAAGATTTTCGGATTTTCACGTATCACATTAAAATCAATATAAGGTAGTAAACGGATACTATCTTCGCCACCAATATTCGTAATAATTGCTTTAACACGCGTATCTTTAAATGCTGTCATTAAATCTTCCGCACGAGCTCCTGGATTGTTATAAAGGTATTCGCTACCTTTTAAACTATTTGGCATTGGGATAACTGTAAGCCCAAATACGTCTTCTAATCTCTTTACTCCTTGATCATAACGCCATCTTAGCTTAGAATCACCCGCTCCTCCCCATGAAGCACTTACTGTTGCTACGATATCTCCTGGTTGTAATCTCTTTGGTTTTATTAACATATGAATCCCGCTCCTACATAATGTAATGAACTACGATTATACAAACCGTAGCGCTGAAAAATATGATGCATGACATTAGTTTCTTCATCATCAACAATTTCACCTGCTGTAACTCGAGAATCTAGTCTCATTGTTGTATATTTAAAAATCACAGTATGCATCATTGCATGAGGAAAACGGTTGTTATTTTCACAACCTGTAACTATAATGATTACAGGTTGGTCGATACCAATCAAAAAAATAAAATCATCATGAATGGAGATGTTACATATGGGTATGAAAAAAATAATTTTAGCAGGTGCTTTAGGGATCGCAGCATTATCAGGAACGAATGTACCAGGATTAGAACTAACAAAAGCGAGTGCAGCTTCAATTGAATCGAATTTCTCAACGTTAGAAGGACGAGTAGTAGAAGTAGATAACGGTGTGATTGTTGTAAAATCTAAGCAATATGAGGAACCTGTTAGTGTGTATATTGATTCACTTTCAAACGTGAAAGTAGGAGATGAAGTAAAAGCTACTGGATCTATGATGCGTAATTTTACAGAATATATGGTTGCAACTGCAGTTGAAAATACAACAAACAAGTTAGGTATGCACATGAAAGAAGATGGTTCGCCTGATTATGTGATTGGGAAAGTATCAAAAGTAGGAACGATGGAAGATGAAGGAGACGGTGCTACTAAATATGTCGTAGTTGAGTATCCATCGCTAAATGGTAAGAAAGTTATTATTGATGTTTTCTTAACAAAGGGACAAGTATTTAATACGGGCGAGAAAGTAAAAATTGATATGAAGTACGTGGGCTGGGGTGGAAGTTCTATTAACTGGAACACAACGGACAACATTGAAAAAGTTCATGAGGTAAAGAGCAACGTTGAAAATAATGATGATGTTTGGATTTGGTCTTAATAAGGCGAGTATAAGTCGTTATTTGCATTTTTCTCCAAACAATACATGTAAAAACTAAATGTATCATGCAGTACCCATCAAATTATTATGTGTATAACAATTTGATGGGTACTTTTGTTTTGTGTTTTTTTGAGAATAACGGATTTCCAATAAGAATATGATGTTAACATTGGAGCGAAGGTGAAAAAATACAATATTGAAAGAGGTGTTCAAGGGTGGAGCAAGATGATGTTTATTTACGAGCTAAAAAAAGGGTGGAGAATTTAAAAGCTTTTTACATTCATTTAACGGTTTATATACTAGTGAACTTAATGCTTTTTATTATAAATATAAGTTCTGATTCAAGTAAATTATGGTTTTTATATCCACTTGCAGGCTGGGGAATTGGTATCGTTATACACGGTTTGACAACTTTTCCAGTTGGGATATTCGGGAAAGAGTGGGAAGAACGAAAGATTAAAGAATATATGGAGAAAGATAAGTGAATTTATTTCTGGAACGTATGAATATAAAATCTCATATAAATTTCTATGATCACACGCTTGATGCGAAGTCTATTTTATAGCTTCGCTTATTTGCTTTGCATTCGAAGTTTGTGCGAGTGAGAGTGTTTATATTCATTTTTTAGGATGAATTGCATGTGAAATCAAAACTTTATTTGTAGTACATAATAAATACAGTTGTTTTACTTTTTTAATTACTTGTGGATGTAGGATGAAGTTGATTTATTACCCTATATTAAAATAAAAATAAACCACTGTTCGATTTGAATATTCCACGATATAATGGTGAGAGTTTATGACAGAATAAATATTTACATAAGAAGTGAGGTACTGTATGAAAAAAAGAACGACAGACATTATTTTTATTATTATCGGTGCATTTCTTTTTGCGTTAGGTGTCAATTTGTTTGTTATCCCGAACGAATTTGGTGAGGGCGGAGTAACAGGCATCACGATTATTACGTACTATTTATTTGAATGGTCACCGGGCTTAGTTAACTTAATTTTAAATGCGATTTTGTTAATAGCCGGTTATAAGTTTTTAAATAAGATTACAACAATTTATACGATTATCGCTGTAGTTACGAACTCGCTATTTCTTCATTTGACAGAAGGCTGGACGATTGCTTCGGATGAAATGCTCGTAAATGCCATTTTCGGAGGAATATTTATCGGGTGCGGGATTGGTCTTATTATTCGCGTTGGCGGAACAACTGCAGGTACAACCATCTTAGCAAGGATGACACATAAATATTTAGGATGGAGCATTAGCTACGGTCTACTGTTCTTCGATTTAATCGTTGCGTTTTCATCTTATTTCATTATTGGTGCAGAAAAACTGATGATAACAATTATTATGCTATATGTAGCAACGAAAGTGATGGAGTTTGTAATTGAAGGTTTAAATCCGAAGAAAGCCATTACGATTATTTCTGATAATCCGAATGAAATTGCCGGGAAGGTAACTACCTTAATGGGCAGAGGGGTTACGGTGTACTCAGGTCATGGCTATTACACGAAAACTCCGAAGGAAATTCTTTATGTTGTTATTAATAAGCAAGAAGTAGTGAAGCTAAAACGGATTGTTCAAACTACAGATCCGGCTGCGTTCATCGCTATACACGATGTTCGTGACGTATTTGGAGAAGGATTCGTTGATATTTCTAAAGCATAGAAATTATTTTTCATTAAAATAATCTTAATACTAAAACGTAAGAATCTATTTTGAATAATCTTTTTTCAAAATAGATTCTTTTTCTTTTTCTTGCAAAAAATTCAATTGTTTCTTAATGTAGTGATGTAGAAGGATGAACGAGAGAGGGTTTAATGAAGATGATACATATTTTATTAGCTGATGACGATAAACATATTAGAGAGTTGTTGCATTATCATTTACAAAAAGAGGGATTTCAAGTTTTTGAGGCGGAAGATGGAAAGGTAGCGCAAGACGTATTAGAGAAGGAAAATATTCATCTTGCGATAGTAGACATTATGATGCCGTTCGTTGATGGTTATACGTTATGTGAAGAAATCCGGAAATATCATGATATTCCTGTTATTTTATTAACTGCAAAGGATCAGTTAGTCGATAAAGAAAAAGGGTTTATTTCTGGTACGGATGATTATATCGTAAAACCATTTGAGCCAGCTGAAGTCATTTTCCGTATGAAAGCTTTATTGCGCCGTTATCAAATGCTGAGTGCTGACATTATTACACTCCACGGAACGACAATTGATCGTAAAGGTGTTGAAGTGAAGTGTAACGGGCAGACGATTTTGCTTCCATTAAAAGAATTTGAGTTATTATCACAACTTGCTAGTTATCCTGGAAGAACATTTTCAAGAGAAGAGCTAATTGAATTAGTATGGGGAATGGATTTTGAAGGAGATGAACGAACGGTTGACGTTCATGTGAAGCGGCTGAGAGATCGTTTCTCAAAACGAACGGATGATTTTCAAATTACGACAGTGCGCGGACTCGGGTACAAGTTGGAGTTGAAATAAAATGAAATCACTATATTCTAGATTTGCTTTTATGACAGTCGGTATTATGCTTCTTAGTAGTATTATCGGCTTTTTATTGACGAACGTATATTATCAAGTGAAGCTAAAACCGTATAATAGTGAAAAAATTTTAAAGTATGCTGAAGAAGTTAAATCGTTATATGAAAAGCAAAGTGAAGAAAATCAAGAGACGTACTTACATTCTATCGCAAAGTTAGGGTATGAAATTTATATTGTCGATGATCAAAAGAATGGAAAGCGTATTGGCAATGCGTTTCGTAAGACGTCTATTAGCGATGCTACTGTTCATAAAGTATTGCAAGGAGAAACGTTTAATGGTGTTTCCACCTATCCAACTCGTCTCTTTATTACAGGGTTTTTCGATAATGAATTAATTAATAGCGTCGGTGTACCAGTGCAACACGGTGATAAACAGTACGCTTTATTTATTCGTCCTGACATTCAGAACCAATTTGGCGAAATGCGAATTTTCTTAGCGGTATTACTTGGGTTTATCGTACTATTAAGTATTATTTTTATAGCGATTGCAGCAGGTTATATCGTTCGCCCAATCCGTAAATTTACGAAGGCTACGCAAAAAATTGCGAGTGGGGAATATAAAATTGAATTAGACGTAAAACGAAAAGATGAAATAGGAACGTTATCTACGAGCTTCCAAAAGATGACGAAAAGTATTAAAGAACTAGATGAAATGAGACAAGAATTCGTTTCGAACGTTTCACATGAATTTCAGTCGCCGCTTTCTTCTATACAAGGTTTTTCGAAGACGTTGCAAACAGAAAAGATGAGCGTGGAAGAAAGAAACCATTACTTACAAATTATTGAGGGTGAAAGTAAGCGAATGTCTAGTTTATGTAAACAGTTACTCACGCTTGCATCACTAGATAAAGAAGAGAAAGTTCTACAAATAAAAGAATTCAATTTGCAGAAGCAAATTAAAGACGTTATTTTTATGCTCGAATGGAAATGGCGTGAAAAAGATATCGCTGTTGAATTTGATGTGCCAGATATCACTATAAAAGGTGATGAAAACTTACTTCATCAAGTATGGAGTAATATCTTTACGAATAGCATTAAGTTTTCAAACGATGGTGGAACGATTGAGTTTTTCGTGGAAGAGTTAGAGTCTAGCGTTATAATTTCTATATCAGACAACGGAATCGGTATGGAAAAAGAAGAAATGGATCGTATTTTTGACCGTTTTTACAAAGTAGATACAGCAAGGGCAAGAAACGTAGAAGGTAGCGGTTTAGGATTATCGATTGTGCAGAAGATTGTTGAACTGCATCATGGAAACGTTTCAGTGTATAGTACAAAAGGGGAAGGGACGACTGTTCGGGTTGAGCTTCCTAAATAGATAGAAGAGGCTGTTTGGGAACAGCCTCTTCTTTTTTTGTCGCTAGTATACGTGTAAAATGAAAAAATATGAGTCATTTTAATTGCATAATCGGATGAGTTTATGGAGTGGGATTAGGAGGAAGTTTATTTAAAAATGTAGAATCTCTACAGAGTTAGAGGGAGTGTATTAAAACTTGAACTGTGTAGGGAGGAAATTACTTTGAAACGAATTGACTTGTTATTAAACGTACTAGATTCAACATTCGATAAAGAGAGTTGGTATGCACCGTTTAAACATGCTATAGAAGGACTTACAGCTGAACAGGCTATGTGGAAACCAGCTGGAGAGACAACGAATACCATTTGGGAGAACGTTAATCATCTCACTTATTACAAAGAAAGACTTGCTGCAAACTTGGAAGGACGTGAATGGACACATAATCTTGATGGTAATGACACCTTTTATCTTACTAAGCAATCTAATGATGATACGGAATGGAAGGAAGTCGTTGAACGCTCTGAAAATGCTCAGCGTAATTTAAGACAGATATTAAGTGCAATTTCTGAAAGAGAACTTGAGCAAAATTCACTTGAAGGTAAATTGCTGAACATTATGCTTCATGATGCTTATCATACAGGCCAAATTATTCAATTAAGGAAAATGCAGGGGGCATGGCCATCAAAGCGTTAACTGAACCTTTTAGTTGGTGCTATTTTTTGAATAAATTTTAGATATTCAAACGACTTTATTGTTATATTTTTAGTGAAGTATTTTACATCCAAAATGAAATAATTATATTTTTAACCCCGTCCCCAATTTAGAACGGGGTTATGTTTGTTCTGTTATAAAGCCGCACCTTTCCCGGACTCTTCTTTAAACCGAAGCTCAAAAGTATCCGCTGTAATTTCATCAGCTTTCGGCAAAGCCCGTAATTTTGGATGAAGCAGCCATACGAGAGAAATGAATAAAATCCCAATACTAGCAAGCGCGAAAATGAGTTGGCTACTATATACATTCGCAGTGTATCCGCCAATTAAAGAGCCAAGCGGCATAGCAATTGTGCCCATACTCCGTGTGACTGAATTGATGCGCCCAAGATATTGGTTTGGAATTACAATTTGACCAATAGTCGCAAATAATATGTTGGTCGCACCAATTGGTATCCAAGCTAACCCGAATAAAAAAATGGATAACCATTGAAACGGTACAACCGTAGAGAGAAACCAAAAGAAAGCGCCAGTTGCAAAGCTAATAATGGAGACACGGCCAACATTATATTTCCCAACCCATGAACTGAATAGTGCTCCAATTAAACAACCAGCGGATATAGCGGCTAAAAAGAAACCATATAATTTCACACCGCCTAAAGAATCAGCGAAAGAAGGGAGTATTGCCATCGTCATACCAATTGAAAAATTAGCGACAACGGAACCGATTAAGAAGATACCCATCAATGAACGAAAGACGATTGAAAAGCCTTCTTTTAAATCAGAGAAATATTGCTTAGTTGAAAGTGTTGTGTCTGCTTCAGTTTGTTTTGGTATTTTTAATGAAAAGAACAAAAGGGCAGTAATCGCGAATGTAAAGGAGTCGATCACATATAAAGTAATTGCGCCGAATAGTGCTACTAATATTCCAGAAAGAGTCGTACAAATTAAATCAATGCCTTGATATGCAAATGAAAAGAGTGAGTTTCCTTTTAATAATTGTGTTTTATGCAGTAGAAGTGGTAAAGCTTTCGATTGTGCAGGATAGGCGAATTGTTCGATAAAAGCTATGATGGGCATAATGATGAGTAGTAGTTGGACTGTTAGTAGGTCGAAGTAGTGTGTAATAGGAATGATTAAAATAAGAATGCATTGCAAAACTTGTGTGATTACGAGGGTGTTTTTTATTGACCATCTATCAACGAATGGACCAGTAAGAAATTGTAATGCAGAAGGTAATAACGTAAGGGAACCAGCCAATCCAGAATAAAAAGGATTACCACTTAATTTGTATACGAGCCACATCGCTGCTACATAATACAAGCTATCTCCTATGTTTGTAAAAATTCTTCCTAAAAATAATAAGAGGAAATTCCGGTTTTTTAATATGTCCACTTGATCTACTCCTTTATAATAAATTTATTCGGTAAAATAAATTTGACCGTTTATGTAAAAAAAATCGTATTACGATTTTTCTTCTTTTTTAATAAATTGCTGCATTGTTCTCTCAGCGATTTGAAGTGCAGTAGTAGAAATATAATAAGGTTTACTATTCGGATCTTTATCTGCACCTTTTGTGATTTCGTTTAATTCAGCCATTAATTCATAAAACTTTTTCACCCACACTTGAAATTGTTCTGGCGTAGCATCAAATTCCCAGCAGGATGAAACGTAATTCCACTTAGCTGGATCTTCACTTGCATTTTGTAATGTAAAAGCTTCTTCTGGTGCAGCGAGAATTTGGCTTTTCGTTCTTTCTATCATTTGTAAAAAGATTTGGCGACCTGATTCGCTTAATATTTCTAAATGAGGTAATAGATCTGCGGCAGGGGTGAAGCCTTTAGCGACAGATTGATAAAACTTTTGAACAATCCCATTCTTTTCTTCTGTATAAACGATCTCTATAAGACCATTCTTTTCTAATTCTTTTAAATGATAATGAATTTTCGCCCTTGAAATGCCGAATTTCTCAGATAGTAATTGTCCAGTATAAGGACGTTCGCATAGACGTATCATCATTTCGGCACGTAATGGATCGCTTAATGCTTTTAGTTGGCTATAAGTAGTTAGTGTTAATACGGGCTTCAACATGATCAACTCCTTGAATTAAATTACTCGGTCAATATTATTTGACTGAATTGTATCAAGGATTCTATTTATTTTCAATACTTTCAGAAAATTTATTTTTTTACTCTGTAATCTTCTGTTCATATTCCGTTCATATTTCTTTTTTATGATTAGTGCATAGAAAGAAAGAGGAAGGAGCGAGCATAATGTTTTTAGCTCTGCGTGAATTGAAACAATCAAAATTAAGATACGGATTAATCGGACTTATCATGGTTTTATTATCATTTTTAGTCCTTGTTATTTCAGGATTAGCAAATGGATTATCATATGATAATGCTTCATCGATTCAAAATATGGAGGCGAATAAGTTCGTTTTAGCAGATGATGCGGAAAATAAATTACTTCGTTCACAAATTAAGAAAGACGATGTAGATAACGTAGTAAATCAAGTGGGCGAGAAAGAGGCAGTTCCATTTCGGGTGAAAGTTTCAACGTATGAAAAGAAAGATAGTTCGAAAAAGGTTGATATCGCTATTTTTTCAAGTGAACGCGATTCATTTTTAGAACCGAACATTGTAAAAGGTGAGAAATTAGGTACAGCAAATAATGAAATGGTTGCTGACGAATCAATTAAAGAAAAAGGAATCGATATTGGGGATACAATTATCGATCCTGTTTCAAAGAAAGAATTTACAATCGTCGGATTTACGAAAGATCAAATGTTTAGCCATACACCAGTCGTTTATGTAAATGAAGACGTATGGGGCGCTATTTCACAACCAAACCAAAAAGATTATAGTGCAATCGCACTTAATACAGATAAAGAAGTAAAAAATGCACACGTAATTGACAAAAAAGAAGTGCTGCAAAGTATTCCAGGGTTTAAAGAAGAGCAAGGAACATTAACGATGATCATTGCATTCTTACTTGTTATCGCTGCATTACTAATTGGTGTATTCTTCTACGTTATTACACTGCAAAAAACACAGCAATTAGGTGTATTAAAAGCAATCGGTACAAAGAACTCGTATTTAGCAAATAGCTTAGTCGTGCAGGCGTTATTCTTATCAGTCGTTGCGATGGTAATCAGTATCGTTCTTGTACAAGGGTTAGAACAAATTTTACCAGCAGGTATGCCGTTCTTATTAACAACACCGATGATTGCACAATATGCAGCAATCTTTATCGTAATTAGTATTTTAGGAACACTTATTTCGTTATACCAAGTATTAAAAGTTGATGCGCTAGAGGCAATTGGAGGCGGGATGTAATGACTTCATTATTAAAATTAGACAAAGTAAGTAAAGTGTACGGAGAAGGGAATACGGAAGTAACAGCCCTTCATCCGATATCGCTTGATGTGAAAGCTGGAGAATTTATCGGAATCGTTGGTCCTTCTGGATCAGGAAAAAGTACGTTATTATCAATCGCGGGTGCACTATTATCACCGTCAAAAGGGGATATTTACATTCGTGAGCAAAATATTACACAGTTATCAGAAAAGGAAATGACAGATATTCGTTTGAAAAAAATCGGTTTCATCTTTCAGTTTGCAAACCTTGTTCCATATTTAAATGTGAAAGAACAATTGCTTTATATTGCAAAGTTAAAAAAAGATAGTAAGAAAGAATCGGAAAAGCGTGCAGATCATTTATTAGCGGCGTTTGGGTTAGGAGAAAGAAAGAATCATTACCCAAATCAACTATCTGGCGGGGAAAAACAAAGGGTAGCAATCGCTCGTGCGTTCATGAACAATCCGGATTTAATATTAGCGGATGAGCCAACGGCGAGCTTAGATTCAAAACGTGCACGTGAAGTCGTAGAAATGATGAAACGTGAAGTGAAAGAGAGCCAAAAAGCAGCAATTATGATTACACATGATGAAAGAATGCTTGATGTATGTGATCGTATATTGACGCTTCGAGATGGGAAATTGGTATGATGAAAAAAAGAACTCTTACAATTGTAAGAGTTCTTTTTTTTGTTTTTTCAAGCATTAACAAGAGGAAGAGGGTGGTATACTTTGTGGGAAACGGAAAAGATTTTCGGGGTCATATTTTGCTTTTACTTTCCGCAGCTTATCAAAGTTTGCTCCGTAATATTCTTGTCCGAAATTTTCGATGTTTTGATCTGGAACATTTACATAAGAACCAGTTACATAAGGTTTTATTAATTGGCGTACCCTTTCAACTGATGCTAGATTGGCAGCTTCTTCGGATTTGTCTTTCCAGCTAGCAGTCCATTCTGTATAAAATAACGGGCTACGCCAAAAGAATGCTGTTTTACTGCTAGGTACTTTACTAATAGCACCTCCCCAATTAATAAAAAAGAAATTAGCCTCTGTTCCAGTAGCTTCTTCTAAAAATCGTTTCATAATGGAAATAGGTTCTTCCGGCCAAAGGTTAAGTGCCCAGGCAGAAGAGAATTTAACACTTTGATCAGATCGACCAGGGATTGGCTCATCTGGATCTAAGAAATCGATAGCGGCTGGGTAAGGTAATTCTTCTATAACAATTTGTGTTGGAGTTCCAGCATTTGTTAAAGGTTCTAATAGTTTGATGAGTTCACTTTTGGAACCTAAAAAAATACCTTCTGCATGGCAAAGTCCATTTATTTTGCTGTAAATTTCAAGAAGGCAGCCTAATCGTGAGTCTACAAAAGGTGCCCATTCTTGCCAAACTTTGAAAACAGTTTCTAACTGATCCCATGGCCAAATGATATTAAAGACTGTGGCAGTATTAGGGGCACGATGAAGCTTCAATGTATATTCAGTGTTGTATCCGAAGTTTCCACCACCACCACCTCTAGAAGCCCATAATAAATCTTTATTGCAACATTGATCTGCTTGAATGATTCGGCCTGTCGCATCTACTGTTTCTAAAGCAATAAGGTTATCACTTATTAGACCGATTGTTCGTGAGACTACTCCAAAACCACCGCCCATTGTAATGCCACCGATTCCAACTGTAGGACTATCTCCAAACGGTGACATAAAACCTTCTCTAGCTAGTCCCTTTACAAGTGGCCCGACGTGAATTCCAGTTTGAACGGTTGCGATACCATTCTTTTTATCTAAACTTACTTTGTTCATATCACTTACATCGATAACGATGCCGCCATTTACTACAGAAAGGTTTTTATCTAGTGCATGTCGACCACTTCTAACACGTAACGGAACATGATTTTCGCGAGCCCATTTAATGGCGTTACTAACATCATATGAATTTTGTGCAAAAACAAAGACGAGGGGGAAGACATCAACGTAAGGATTCCAATTCTTAATAGCTTCTAAATAACCGGGATCTCCTTTGTAAATTACTCGTCCTGTAAGTTTTGTTGAACCCATGTATTTCACTCCTTATCAATATTTATAGATGTCGTTCTAATGTAGCAATGGAACATGGTCATGTAGTAATTAGAAGAATAAGAACTTTATGAGAGGGGGATGAAAATATCATGTAGGTACGAGTAGAGGTTAAATATATGGTGATTTAGATGATTTGGAAAATTTTATTGCTACACAAGTTCTATTAGTAGTGTATGAATTAAGAGTTAGTATTGTTAAAGAATTGTACACTTTCCTATTAGTATGACTTAGGGGAATGACAGTTTTTCAGTTTTGTTAAAGTATAAGGAACTAATCTAAGTTTGAAATTTGATAATTATATTTATTTTTGAGGTATTATCATAATGAAAAAGTGAAAGGTTGGGCTCTGCAACAAATGATATGTGGATAGAAATAGAATCTAACTGTAGAGGGATAACTAGTTTGTAAACGTACTTATATTTGGTCTCTTCCTTAAGAAGCCTATGCATAGGCTTCTTAGAGAAGGGACAGTAGATTATATAATCAAAATGATAGCTGTTTTATAAATACTTTTTAATTTTATTACGAGTAAGTAATAAAACACCGCCTAATACAGATAGCATTCCTAGAGCCATATTGTTTGATTGCTCGCTACCAGCGTTAGGAAGTTCTTTAGCGTTATTGTTTTTAGTACCATTATCTGCTTGCGTTTGTTTAGATTGTGATACTTCATTAATCTTGTTATCAACATTTTGCTTCGTTGTATGTAACTCAGCTAATTTGTCGTCAATTTTTTTCTCAGTATGCTTAAAGTCGTTGATTTTAATATCTAAGTCTTGTTTTTTCTTTGTTAAATCGTCTGAAACAGTTTGTTTAGATTGTTTAATTTCGTTAATTTTATTTAGTAAATCTTCTCTAGCCTTTTGTAATTCAGCTAGTTTGTTTTTTACATCTTGTTTAGCTAATTCTAAGTTAGCGGAAAGGCTATCTAAATTGCCTTTAATTTTCTTAAGTTCCTCTAACGTGTTACGAGTATTCGGCTTGTTTTCTTTTAGCTCAGCGAGTTTGTCCTCAGCAGTTTGTTTCGCTTTCTTTAACTCAGCTAATTTGTCATCTACTTGTTTTTTAACTTCCTTAAGTTCATTAACCTTTTGATCAATGTTCTCTTTATGTTGCTTCATTTCATTCACTTTTTCATCGACAGTTTGTTTATGTTCTTTAATCTCATTAACTTTGTTATCGATATTTTGCTTATGTTCTTTTACTTCAGCGACTTTATCTTCTACTTGTTTTTTATGCTCTTTAATTTCAGCGATTTTATCTTCGGCGATTTGTTTGTCTTGCTGAAGTTTTGCATCTAGTTCTTGTTTATGCTGTTTAACTTCGTTAATTTTTTCATCAGCAACTTGTTTACGTTCATGTAGTTCATTCACCTTTGTATCAACATTTTCCTTAACTTTGTTAAGTTCATTTAATGTTTGATCCACGTTTTCTTTGTGCTGCTGTAATTTCGCATCTAACTCTTGCTTATGTTGCTTAATTTCAGCTAATCGATCTCCCGTACTTTGCTGAGGAGTAGCATCATTTACTTCCGCATGAGCAGAGTTCGCGCCAGCAATCATTGCTAAAGCTAGTGTAGACGCAGCAATTGTTTGTTTTGTTTTCATATTTTTGTACCTCTTTTCTTTCATATGCATGAGCTGTTTTGTGTAAAATTGAGCATATAGAAGTAGATTCTTCCATTATTATATACCATCTGCGCCGTCTAGAGGAAGTATTTGCATAATAATCTATGATTATGTGATTTTTATAGTCTCTTATTTTGGAGTAGGGGAGAACTCTTTAGCAAGATGGACAATTTTTAATATAGTAGAGTTTACATTCTTACTGTTACGAATAACAAACAAATAATCAGCTTCATTTTCTATAGGATCTACTACGTCTTCATGTAGTGATTCAACTTGTTGGCGGTGGAGGACTTCTTTGAAACTGGAATAGTTTCCCCTAAAAATATTTGTACTTCGTTTACTAAGGGCCACTCTTTCATAAAGTACATCATCTGGGATGTCAAAGTGAACTAATACGCGTATATATTCCTCCTTCTTAAACAATTCATTTAGCAAATACATTCGTCCGTTTAGGCTTCTATTTGAGTTACAAATAATAAGGTGTAAATTTGTATGTTCTTTCGCATAATCAACAATGAATTTTGAAAGACCGTGCTTTAGTGTATTTGAACCTTCTGTCGGCTGTAATTTTTCATAATGTGTGTTAATAAATTCAGCTTGGTTGTCTTGGTCCATAATAAAAGAATTAGGTAACTCTTTTTCGAGCTCTTTTGCAAATGTAGTTTTTCCACTGTGTGTTTTTCCCACTGTAATGATGACTAATCTTTTCATGACGCCCTCCATTTGTATTGTTATAAACTGGAATATTCGGTGTAGATCGAAATCTTCCTTCTAGAGATTACACAAATTGTTGGAGCGTAGTAGGCTGAAAACTTGACAAAAAAACTTATTTATGCTATAATTTACCAATATAAAAATAAGGTGTATAATAGGGTTCTCCTGGCCAGGGGAACCCTATTTTTGTTGTGAAAATGAAGGAGAGTGTATGTGCATGAAACAAGGTGAAGCAAGTGTAACGGCATTAGTATCGGCTTTCGGAAGGGCATATCATAGTGAATTTGATAATCCTAAAATCTTTGATGATTATGTAGCTAAAAATTTCATTTCACAAAAAGAACGTAACGATATTGAAACGAATATGGTTCAAGGTATACATTTTTTCAATAAAGATATCGCAGAGCAGTTTCAAGACAATCCAAAAGAGATATTAAAATGGATTACGCAAGTTCAGTTATCACCAACACCTTTAGCACGTGCGGCATATTGTGAAAGAGTATTACTACATGAAATTATATTAGGAGCAAAACAATACGCCATACTCGGTGCAGGCTTAGATACGTTCAGTTTTAGACACCGAGAATTAGAAAATAAAATAGAAATATTTGAAGTGGATCATCCTTCTACACAGGCGTTTAAGAGGGAAAGAATAAAAGAAGTAGAACTTGAAGTTCCAAATAACCTTCATTTTGTTTCAATGGATTTTACGAAAGGATTTTCCTATGAACAGTTACAGAATGAAGGATTTGAACATAAAAAGACTTTCTTTAGCCTTTTAGGTGTTACGTACTATTTAACGAAAAAGGAGCTTGCTAGTTTAATAGAGTGTTTATTCGAGATAGTTCCAGTAGGGAGTTCTATCGTTTTCGATTATCCGGCTGAAAACTTATTTACGGAAAAAGGGTTGTCTAACCGAGTTGAAAATATAGTAAAAATGGCAGCGGTAGGTGGAGAACCGATGAAGTCATGTTATTCTTATCGCGAAATGGAAGCATTGTTAGAGAATTCAGGTTTACTCATTTATGAGCACTTATCACCAGAGGACATAAATACATTATATTTTGCCGGAAGAAATGATTATTTGAAAGCTTTCGAGACGGTACATTATGTGCATGCGGTGAAGAGGTAGGAAATTAACAGGCATGGAGAGGAATCTCTGTGTCTTTTTTTATAAAAAAGGAAATGAGCTGTAGTGGTGGAAAATATAATTATAAATATATAATATATATAAATTAATGTTTTGTAGAAACTAAAGGAAAGGGGAAATAGAAGATGTTGAAATTACAAGGAAAATACAATGAAGCGAAAGTGTATACTACGAATGTAGAAGAAACGGCAGCAGGTCAAATACTCGATCTTTGTAACCAAGAATTCGTAAAGGGTAGCAAGATTCGTATTATGCCAGATACACATGCGGGTGCAGGTTGTACGATTGGGACAACAATGACGATTCAAGATAAAATTGTTCCTAATTTAGTCGGGGTTAACTAATCGGCTCAGACTGTAAACTACTCACTCAATTGACTGGGAACCCTAACGATAAAAGGCGAGGGCAATCAGCAGCCAGTGGTTATGGTGACATAATCGAATGGTTCAGAGACTTGTACCATGTTAGCAGACTAAGGTATAGAATTATTCTTCATCCATTTTGAGTTGAAGAGGAATAATTAATACGGTGAGCCTACAGTAGAGACTGCATATCTCGATGACTGTAGAGAAGGTATAGTCCACTCTTTCAGGAAACTGGGAGGTCAGTACGATATTGGTTGTGGCATGGAAGTTGTTATGATCGACAAAAAGAAAGAAGAAATCAACTTCGATCACTTAGACGAAACGATACGTAAATTTGTCCCAAGTGGTTTTCGTATTCGAGATAAGGAACATAGATTTTCAAAAATGATTGATTTTGATAGTGTAAGAGCCCCGTTTACATTGCAACGTGCTCAAAAAAGTATTGGTACACTTGGCGGGGGCAATCATTTTGTCGAACTGAATGAGGATGATAAAGGAAATGTATACATTGTCATTCATAGTGGTTCGCGTAATTTAGGGAAACAGGTAGCAGAGTATTATCAAAACTTTGCTTACGAGCAACTTATAAACGTTAAATCTATTAAAGAAGAAATCATTGAACGTTTAACGAAAGAAGGTAGACAACAAGAGATACATGAAGCTTTACGTGAAATTAAGAAACCGGTGATTCGCAAAGAATTAGCTTATTTAGAAGGACAAGGATTTAAAGATTACATGAATGATATGAAAATTGCTCAAAAATATGCGGAGTTAAATCGTAAAGCAATGATTGATGAAATCGTCACTAAAATGGATTGGAAAGTAACAGATCAATTCACTACAATCCATAACTACATCGATATGGACAATATGATTCTAAGAAAAGGTGCTATTTCAGCTCAGAAAGATGAACGAGTAATCATTCCAATTAATATGAGAGACGGTTCTATCATTGCATTTGGTAAAGGAAATCCAGATTGGAACTTTTCTGGCCCTCATGGAGCAGGACGTATTATGAGCCGTAAGAAGGCGAAAGAAGTACTGAACTTAGAGGATTTTCAAAATACAATGACAGAGGTTTGGACTACATCTGTAGCAGAAAGTACTTTAGATGAAGCACCAATGGTATATAAGCCAATGGATGAGATTGTTGAGAATACAAAGGACACAATTGATATCAAACATATTATTAAGCCGATTTATAATTTTAAGGCTAATTAAAAGAGGAGTAACGTTTATTAAATGAAGAGAACTTGAAAAGAGAGCGTATTTTGTGGCGGTTATATAACAAAGATTAAAAAGACAACATATCAAACGAAGAGATTCATCATATTCATTTACATTTATGTAATGTTAAAGACTAGAAATCTAGATTGGCGCGAATTACTAATTGTGGAGTGTGAAAAAAAGACAAAATCTCTTAAAAAACACTTAACTTTTAACTCCATCTATCTTTACAATCCCTTCCTATAATGTGAATTGGACAAGCACCTAAGAGAAAGCAGAACATGTCAGTTTGTACATTCTATTATTAGGGGGAGAATTTGTATGAAAAAGACAGTTGCTTTGTTAGCAGTTATGACTGCATTATTACCGACGTTTTCAGCACATGCGGAAGGGAAAGAGCAAGTCCGAAAATCAGCTACAACTTTTAACGTTATTAGTGATATTCAAGGGGATTTAGGGGATTTTGATCATGTGCTAAAAGATATGAACAAAGTGACGCCACTTTCTAGAGCGCTTATTATGAATGGGGATATAACGCCGACTGGGCAACAGTCACAATATAATGATGTAAAGCGTGTGTTAAATAAAAATAAGCATCCAGAAAATGTATGGTCTACTGTTGGGAATCATGAGTTTTATGCTGGTAAATGGACAGCGGATGGGAAACTCTCTCAAAGTACATGGCCAAATGGTGTAACGGAAGAAACACTATTTGGTCGCTACTTACAATTTAGTGGACAAGAAAAGGTATATCATAAAAAAGAATTAGATGGCTATCCACTTTTATTTTTAGGAACTGAAAAATATATGAAATACCACGATTCAAAAATGTGGGACGAAGTATATATGAGTGATGAGCAATTAGGTTGGTTAAAACAAAATTTAGAAGAGTATAGTCAAAAAGATAAAAATAAGCCAATCTTTATTTTCTCTCATCACGTTTTACCTGATACAGTATCTGGATCAAGACAATCACCATATTTACAAGATTATTTAAACGTGGATAAATTGTACGATATATTAAAAGACTATCCGCAGGTTGTTTTCTTCACGAGTCATACACATTGGGATTTAAACTTACCTGACTGGGCTGGTAAAAAGAAAATTACAGGCGGAGATGAAAAAGGTTTCACTGTTGTAAATACGGGCGGGATTGAAACAGGCTGGATGTCAGCAGGACCAAATGGAGGAGAGAAAACTGCTCCAGATGGCTATTCATTTAAACAAGGGTTACAAGTAAAAGCATATGGTAACGATGTAATTGTGACAGCTTACGATTACAAACGTGATAAGGATATAAAGAAGTTATTAATTAGTGATTCAAAAATTGCGCAGATGGCACCAAATGTAACGGCAGATGATCGTAAAAATATAATTGTCGGTGCAAATGAATATATGGAGTATTCTATAGAAGGAACGAATGAGTGGCATACGTATAGTCAAGCAAATCCTCCGAAATTTGATGGAGATAAAGTCGTATACGTACGCCATAAAGGTGAAATGAATTTAGAGCCGGGATTAACGCAGTTACTTCGTTTTTCGGTAAATAAGTGATTGGAGGGAGTCTGCATTTGAATGTGTGGGCTCTTTTTTTGTTGATGAGAAAGGGGTTGCCTGTCTGTCGTTTTTTGTCGATAGATCGATATATTAAGAAAATCGTTGATATAAATTTCATGTACCGTAATTAAGTTAAAATCATTAATACGGTTTTACTTATCAAAATGAAATTCTAATACATTTTTAACCCAGAAAGGTGACTTCACCATTTTTACATGTAATAATAGTAACGTTACATATATTGTGAAAGAAGTACAAAAGGAGCGTTACAATGAATTTAGCTAAATTCCCGAGAAAAAAATATACAGAATCATATACACCAATTGAAAAGTTAAACAATTTTTCTGAAGCACTTGGTGGCCCGACTATTTATTTTAAACGAGATGATTTACTTGGTTTAACAGCCGGTGGTAATAAGACGAGAAAGTTAGAATTTCTAGTTGCGGATGCACAGGAAAAGGGTGCAGATACGTTGATTACAGCTGGTGGTATTCAGTCAAATCATTGCCGCTTGACACTTGCTGCTGCGGTAAAAGAAAAGATGAAATGTATCCTTGTATTAGAGGAAGGGCTTGAGCCAGAAGAGAAGCGAGACTTTAACGGTAACTATTTCTTATATCACTTACTAGGTGCTGAAAACGTAATTGTTGTACCGAACGGAGCAGATCTTATGGAAGAGATGCAAAAAGTAGCGAAAGAAGTTAGTGAAAAAGGTAATACACCATATGTAATACCAGTTGGCGGATCAAATCCTACTGGCGCAATGGGATACGTTGCTTGTGCGCAAGAAATTATGGCGCAATCATTTGAGCAAGGAATTGATTTCAGTTCAGTCGTTTGCGTAAGTGGTAGCGCTGGTATGCACGCTGGTTTAATTACTGGTTTTTCTGGAACGCAAAGCCATATTCCTGTAATTGGAATTAACGTAAGTAGAGGAAAAGCTGAGCAAGAAGAGAAAGTAGCAAAACTTGTAGATGAAACTTCAGCACACGTTGGTATTCCAAACTTTATCCCGCGCGACGCTGTTACGTGCTTTGATGAATATGTAGGGCCAGGCTATGCGTTACCAACGCCGGAAATGGTAGAGGCAGTTCAGTTACTTGCGAAAACAGAAGGTATTTTACTTGATCCAGTGTATACAGGTAAGGCAGTAGCGGGATTAATCGACTTAATTAAAAAAGGTAAATTTAATAAGGAAGACAATATTTTATTCGTACATTCAGGTGGTTCACCAGCTTTATATGCGAATACGTCTCTATTTGCGTAAGTGTAAAAAGCATTGGGTATCCAATGCTTTTTTGTTATATACTGGAATTATCGAGAGGTAGGAGGATTATATGAACTCAAATTTAAAATGGATCATATATACGGTACTCGGCATTTCTATTCTATTAATCTTATTTGTAGCTTATGGGGTGTATTCTTATTTTACATTTTAAAAGCGTAATGGAAGTGAACCATAATGTAATGTATGTTATAGTTTGATATGTTAATTACTTACAATAATTTCTACAAGGAGAATACATAATGAGAGCAAAGAAACTAGTAACGTTAGCAGTTCCATTTATGCTGTTAGTCGGATGCGAAGTAGGAGATAAAGATTCTACTCATAAAACTGAGCAAACTAGTAAAGCAATAACGAAAACAGTAATTTCCGAACAACAGTATCCGTACTACATAAGTGAACAAGTGGTAGAGTTCCAATTTTAGAAGGATGAACTATTACTAAACTTAGGAGAATCCTTAAAGGATAAAGAAAAAGCAAAAGCTGTTTTAAAAACATCAAACGAGATAGATAAAATTTTAGATAATATGGAACACATAAAAGTACCTGATACATACAAAGACATTCACAAATCCATACAAGAAGGGGTAACAGAGGCAAGAAAAGCAACGAAGTTAATTAAGGATGCTGGTAAAGAAGATAAACAGAAGATTCAAGAAGCTACAATGAAAGGTACTGAATTTTTATCAGGTGTAGACGGAGAGTATTGGAAAAAAGCAATTTATGAGTTATCACAGGAAAACAAAGATGCTTATAGTAAGGCACTTGATAAGAAAGTAAAGGAGCACTCAAAGTAAAACAGTAACTTGTAATAATACATACCCACCTCAAATTTCCGCGAATGCTAGGAAGTTAGGTGGGAGATTACTTCCCTTAAATGTGGCTGATTAAAGCTACAGCCATATTTTCCGGTTCTAATTAACTAAAAGAAGAATTTCCCCATCCCGATTAGACTACTGATCATTCCTATTCCACTCATGGTGCCTTTTCCTGCTGTAAGTAAGTTTCCAAGCATTCCTAGCTGACCGTTACCTCCGTTATTTCCCCATCCCATGGGACTTACCTGTCCACCCCATCCTGGAGGGTTTCCAAAAACACCCCATTTATTGGTACTAAAATTAAAAGGATTGGCTGGCGGCGATAGTAAAGCGGCAAGATTCCCTTGTGCGAACATCCCTGTATGATTGAACGGTTGGATCCAGGGGGAGGGAGGTTTTTGAAAATTGAAACCTGCATGGCCTGGTAATGGAGCCCAATTAGCAGAATGTCCTTGGGACATTATCCCTGCATAATTGATTGGCTGCCCCCAAGAGAAGGGAGGGGGATGGGGACTGAACCCCGTATAATTGGCTGATGAATCCCAACTAACTGGATAGACTCGACAACTCCAATTCTCAGGAATCTTCAAATCATTCATTACCTCATATTTAGTTATTTTGGGCTGTGAATATAATGAAATTTGGTTAGAATATTGTTCCCCGTTTCCTTTTGAATTCAAATACCAATATTGGTGCATACGCTTATTCCCCTCACTTTAAAAATGTAATGTTAGACTTAGCCTATGTAATATTCCTTTTTATGGATGGTTACATAACTAGATCTACAAGCCCGTATTTAAAGGAATGGGTGCGTGGTCTGGTTGATTTTTCTCGCTGCCTGTAAAAGTCCCACTGATTTAAAGTTTCATTTTATTTTAGGAGGGGATTTTCAGTTGCTTCTTTTGTGTATTTCAGCCTAATTTAATTTCCGTTAACAAACGTTTTTATAAAGGTTTAATCAACAAAAAGATTTTAAAATGTTATGTTGGGCAATTGGAATTGCTAAAAAGAGAATATCCATTCGAAGAGTTTGGCAAAATACTGCAAGGATAATGTTTTCTTGTGCAAATATGCAAATGATTTAAACGAATCAATGAAATTTATAATGAAGGGGCAATTAAATATATGAGTGAAACATTACATAAAAGAAAACCACCATATTTAATGCTTGTAATCCTTTTTGTTGGGGCATTTGTTTCATTTTTAAATAACTCGCTTTTAAATGTAGCCTTGCCATCAATAATGAAAGATTTAGACATTAAAGATTATTCAACGATCCAATGGCTTTCTACAGGGTATATGCTTGTAAGTGGTATATTAATTCCGGCATCAGCATTTTTAATAACGCGTTTCTCAAATAGGAGTTTATTTATTACATCTATGGTGATTTTTATTTTTGGTACGGCCTTAGCGGCTGTAGCGCCGAACTTTGGTTTATTACTTACTGGCCGGATGGTTCAAGCGGCAGGCTCTTCAGTTATGGGGCCTTTGTTAATGAATATTATGCTAGTAAGCTTTCCAAGAGAAAAAAGGGGAACAGCAATGGGGATTTTTGGACTAGTTATGATTACAGCTCCAGCAATTGGACCGACACTATCAGGTTATATTGTAGAGTATTATGACTGGCGTTTGCTTTTTGAAATGATTTTACCGTTAGCAATCATTAGCTTACTGTTAGGAATTTGGAAATCTGAGAATGTCATGAAACAAAACAAAAATGCAAAACTTGATTATCTCTCATTACTATTATCTTCTGTCGGTTTTGGCGGTTTGTTATATGGATTCAGTTCTGCAAGCTCCGATGGTTGGACAAATAAAGTTGTCTTAACAACCTTAATCATAGGCGCTATTTCCCTAATTGCTTTCATTATCCGTCAATTAAAAATGGATGAGCCGTTATTGGATTTACGTGTTTACAAGTACCCAATGTTTGCACTTGCGTCTGTAATTGCAATTGTCAACGCGGTGGCCATGTTTTCAGGTATGATTTTAACACCAGCTTATGTACAAAACGTCCGTGGTATTTCGCCGCTAAGCTCTGGGCTGATGATGCTTCCAGGTGCGGTTATAATGGGGATTATGTCACCAATTACAGGTAAACTATTTGATAAATATGGCCCGCGGATTCTTGGCATAGTAGGGCTTTCCATTACAGCTGTTTCAACTTATATGTTGGCAAACCTGCAAATTGACTCTAGTCACACACATATTATTCTTATTTACACACTGCGGATGTTTGGAATGGCGATGGTGATGATGCCACTTATGACAAATGGTCTTAATCAATTGCCAACTCGCTTAAATCCGCACGGTACAGCTGTTAATAATACAGCTCAACAAGTGTCCGGTTCGATTGGTACTGCTATTCTTGTTACGATTATGAATTCTGTAACAAAAACAAAAGCTGAAAGTTTAATGTCTGATATAGATCCAACAACCTTCACAGAAACTACGAAGGCAATAGTAACTCAGAAGGCTTTATTATCTGGAATTCAATATTCATTTTATGTAGCGCTTGGCATGAATGTTGTTGCACTACTATTAGTTTTTTTCGTTAAACGTGTAGATACAAGTGCGGAAGCTGTCGAGAAGCTAAATCGGTAGAGAAAAATAAAACGCTTGATAATGATTCCTACAAGTTTTTTGCTGCTAAGGCGCCGGCATTTAAAGCTGGAAAAGAACTAAAAGAAGCAGGGAAATAATTATATAGTAAAAGAGGACCTGATGTTCATATCAGGTCCTCTTTCATTAATAACAAGGTATACTTGCTTATCGTATTGGTTTAACTAAACTACTGATTTTTCGAATACTACAATCTTAAGCTCGTCAACTTTTCTATTTTGGGGTGTTTTAGAAGAAAATGAATCAAAATAATCGTTTTTATAAACAAATACAAGAGATGAGATCCGTTTGCAATTTCTCATAAACATTATAATTTTAGATTATCTTTTAACACCAACATTAAAAGGCTCCAATTATATTAATTCGCTGCATTTTAATTTAGTATTTTTCTACAAGTTATAAATCTAATTGCCAAGCTTATACGCAATATCATAATCATGAATAGTTAGGGAAAAGATAAAATAAGGTAATCAATTACATATCTGTATCCCAGGAGATTAGTTGCTATTTCCTCTTTATTAAATGGGATATTTTATCCCGCTATTTGCCGGGCAGTAAGACCCACACCTCAAAATTCAGCGGAAGCAAAGAAGTTAGGTGGGGGACCAACTGCCCGTAAAAGCCCGATTGGTGAGGGCTAATAATCAGTGGGGGATGAACAAAACCCCCACTGATTAAAGTTTCACTTTATTTCATGCTTTTTTGAAAGGGTGTTTTAAATGGAAAAAAAAGTATCTGCCATTCCTCAGCCGAAAACATATGGACCGCTGGGTAATCTCCCATTAATCGATAAAGATAAACCGACTCTATCGTTTATTAAGCTGGCGGAAGAGTATGGTCCCATTTTTCGAATTCAAACTTTAAGTGATACCATAATTGTCGTTTCCGGACATGAACTGGTAGCAGAAGTCTGTGACGAAACGCGGTTCGATAAAAGTATAGAGGGTGCTTTAGCAAAAGTTCGTGCCTTTGCTGGAGACGGATTATTTACAAGTGAGACTCACGAGCCTAACTGGAAAAAAGCTCATAATATTTTGATGCCTACATTCAGCCAACGGGCAATGAAAGATTACCATGCCATGATGGTCGATATTGCCGTACAACTCGTTCAGAAATGGGCAAGACTTAATCCGAATGAAAATGTGGATGTTCCGGAGGATATGACTCGACTTACATTAGATACAATTGGTTTATGTGGTTTTAATTACCGATTCAATAGCTTTTATCGTGAGACATCTCATCCTTTTATCACTAGCATGACCCGTGCTCTAGATGAGGCTATGCACCAATTGCAGCGACTGGATATAGAAGACAAACTCATGTGGAGAACGAAACGTCAATTTCAGCATGATATTCAATCCATGTTTTCTTTAGTAGATAATATTATTGCTGAACGTAAAAGTAATGGAAATCAAGATGAAAATGATTTACTTTCCCGTATGTTAAATGTGCAGGATCCGGAAACTGGGGAAAAATTAGATGATGAAAATATTCGTTTCCAAATTATTACCTTTTTAATAGCTGGGCATGAGACAACAAGTGGGTTGTTATCTTTTGCAATCTATTTTTTATTAAAGAATCCAGATAAATTGAAAAAAGCCTATGAAGAAGTAGACCGTGTTTTGACAGATGCTACTCCAACATACCAACAAGTTATGAAACTTAAGTATATACGGATGATTTTAAATGAATCGCTACGTCTATGGCCTACTGCTCCAGCCTTCAGTCTCTATGCAAAAGAAGATACAGTAATTGGTGAGAAATACCCAATTAAGAAAGGAGAAGATCGTATTTCTGTTCTTATTCCACAGCTACATAGGGATAAAGATGCATGGGGAGACAATGTGGAAGAATTCCAACCTGAACGATTTGAAGAGCTGGATAAGGTGCCTCATCATGCTTATAAGCCATTTGGAAATGGCCAGAGAGCATGTATCGGTATGCAGTTTGCACTTCATGAAGCCACTCTTGTAATGGGAATGCTTCTTCAACATTTTGAATTAATCGATTATCAAAACTATCAGTTGGACGTAAAACAAACATTAACGCTAAAGCCCGGTGATTTTAAGATTAGGATTGTACCCCGAGAACAAACTATTAGCCATCCTACTGTTCTTGCACCTATAGAGGAAAAGCTGAAAACCCATGAAATTAAGCAGCACGTTCAGAAGACATCTTCTATTATTGGGGCCGATAATCTTTCGCTTCTTGTTCTGTATGGTTCGGATACAGGTGTAGCAGAAGGTATTGCAAGAGAACTAGCGGATACAGCTAGTTTAGAAGGGGTTCAAACGGAAGTAGTAGCTCTTAACGATCGAATTGGAAGTTTGCCGAAAGAGGGAGCGGTTCTTATTGTAACTTCTTCTTATAATGGAAAACCGCCAAGTAATGCAGGACAGTTTGTGCAGTGGTTGGAGGAACTAAAACCGGATGAGCTAAAAGGTGTTCAATACGCAGTTTTTGGTTGTGGAGATCATAATTGGGCTAGTACCTATCAACGGATTCCAAGATACATTGATGAGCAGATGGCTCAAAAAGGAGCAACAAGATTTTCTAAACGCGGAGAAGCGGATGCAAGTGGTGATTTCGAGGAACAGCTCGAGCAATGGAAACAAAGCATGTGGTTTGATGCGATGAAGGCATTTGGATTGGAACTCAACAAAAATATGGAAAAAGAACGCAGTACTTTGAGTCTACAGTTTGTCAGTCGTCTTGGAGGATCTCCTCTTGCACGAACATATGAAGCAGTTTATGCATCTATACTAGAAAATCGTGAACTCCAATCATCCAGCAGTGATAGAAGTACGCGACATATCGAGGTATCCTTGCCAGAAGGTGCTACGTATCAAGAAGGAGACCATCTTGGAGTGCTGCCAATTAATAGCGAGAAAAATATCAACCGAATTTTAAAACGCTTTGGATTAAATGGGAAGGATCAAGTCATACTGAGTGCAAGTGGACGAAGTATAAATCACATACCTTTAGACAGTCCTGTTAGTTTATTGGACCTTCTTAGTTATAGTGTCGAAGTTCAAGAAGCAGCCACTCGAGCACAAATACGAGAAATGGTAACATTCACAGCATGCCCTCCTCATAAAAAAGAATTGGAATCATTATTAGAAGAAGGAGTTTATCATGAACAAATATTAAAGAAACGTATTTCAATGTTGGATCTTCTTGAAAAGTATGAGGCTTGTGAAATCCGATTTGAACGCTTTTTAGAACTTCTTCCTGCGCTCAAACCGCGTTACTATTCTATTTCAAGCTCTCCACTCGTTGCACAGAATCGTCTGAGCATTACGGTCGGTGTTGTTAATGCGCCTGCATGGAGTGGGGAAGGGACATATGAAGGAGTCGCTTCTAATTACTTAGCTCGGCGTAATAATAAAGATGAGATTATTTGTTTCATTCGAACGCCACAATCAAACTTTCAATTACCTGAAAATCCAGAAACCCCAATTATCATGGTTGGGCCAGGTACTGGCATTGCACCATTCCGTGGGTTCTTGCAAGCGCGTCGTGTTCAAAAGCAAAAAGGTATTAAATTAGGACAAGCGCATCTATATTTTGGTTGTCGTCATCCTGAAAAAGATTATCTCTATCGTACAGAACTAGAAAATGATGAAAGAGATGGATTAATCTCTTTACATACAGCTTTTTCTCGTCTAGAGGGACATCCAAAAACATATGTACAGCATTTAATAAAACAAGATAGAATCAATTTAATTTCATTATTAGATAATGGAGCTCATCTTTATATATGTGGTGATGGAAGTAAAATGGCTCCGGATGTAGAAGATACCCTTTGTCAAGCATATCAAGAAATTCATGAAGTCAGTGAACAAGAAGCAAGAAATTGGTTGGATCGTTTGCAAAGTGAAGGACGATATGGAAAAGATGTTTGGGCTGGTATCTGAGTTTGTCTTAATTATATACGTAGTAACTAATGAACTTCTTTCGAATAAGTGAATAACTCATTTATAAAAATCCTGTATTTATTATTGAATACGGGATTTTCTTATTTTTAATAAGCTGGACTGATACTGTAGAAAAAGAAAAAATCTCATATGAAACCAAAGCTATATAATCTTTGCTTGAAGGGCAAGGTGTTAACTAATTTCTTGATGGAATTTAAAATAAACCTTTGCACACTGGCTGAACAGTTTTAAGCACAGTGTCAAATCGTTGGGGGATTTATCAAATTAGGGATACCTTCTATAACGTATGGGATGAATTTTGCCTTAGAATAGATAAATAATTTGACAATTAAAATGACCTCCTTTAATATACATGTCATAGCATGTATTTAGTGAAACAAACAAATTTATCGTGAATGATTGGCTCGTATGCTATATCCATTTTATATTTTAATTTATAGAGGTGATACATGAACTTACATGATTTAATAGGCTATCTTGTCCATCGTACTGATGTGAAAATGTCCAATTATTTTACGAAGAGGTTAAAGCCTTATGGAGTTACCCCAGAGCAGTGGGGTATTATTAGTGTTCTTAGCAGCCAAAGGAGCACTACCCAAAGAGAATTAGCAGAAGCTATTGATAAAGATCAAACTACAGTCGTAAGAATGATACAGTCAATGGAGAGAAAAGAGATTGTAAAGAAGACTTTGAATGAACAAGATAGGCGTTCACATAACCTTTTTTTAACTGAAAAAGGTGACGAGTTAAAAAAAGCAATCTTGCCTGTGGTTCAAGACGCTCACAATTTTGTTACGAGTAATTTGAGTGAGGAAGAAATCGAACAATTAAAAACATTATTAAACAAATTATATGGTACACGCTATTAATACTTGTTCCTTATTGATGTTATTTATAAGGAACAAGCTTTGTTATATATATGCTGTAGCATATAATTTTTTTTTCGAAGGAGGATAGGGAGAGTTGTATTTTGTATGATATGGATTCAGAATCATTTTCATATCTAATATCACTCAATTTTTGTCTTATACATGCTATAGCATGTAGTTTTATCTGTTTCCTATTGAAAAGGGTAATGGCAACTACCTGAACGATACTGAGTTTTTATCAAATAATAAGAAAGATGTGATTACTATTTTAATTTTAATTAATGTTATAAAAGCTGTGTTATTTGTGTTCTTTTTAATGACAGGAACGAAAATTATATCCGGGAAAATGGCAGATGAGTTTAAAAGATTTGGTTTACCTTCTTTCTTTAATTTCTTAACTGGAGCTTTTGAGATTGTAGGAGCGATTGGAATGTTGATAGGTATTTGGATCCCGGTAGCAGCCTTATTAGCAGGATTCTTGTTAGGTGGTACGATGCTTGCGGCGGCACTTACTCTTATTGTATTAGCAAGAGATCCTTTTAAGAAAGCAATACCTGCGCTTGTCTTGTTCGTCCTCAGTTTAGGGGTAAGTTTATATCATATTTTTTAAACATAACTAAAAACCGTTATACGCTATGCGTTTAAGTTGAAATCATTTTGTAATTATTTTATAAATAGGGGATGTGAAAACATATGAATGAATTATTATTATTTAAGTTCTTAGCGTTTTTTTCTATATTAACGACAAGTATTGTTGCTGGAATTGTTTTTGCATACTCTAATTCAGTCATGCCTGGTCTTCGTAATGCGGATGATCGTACCTTCGTTCTTTCCGTTAGACATTTTACTTCATCAGTGGCCAATCCGATGTTTCTTTTTATTTCAAACGGTGCTCTTATAGCACAGGTTGGTTTTGTTGTATTATCCGTTTACTTACAGCAATTTGATACAGTCGTTTTAGGTGCAATCGCATTGATCAGTTATGTCGCCACGCTACTGATCACCTTCACAGGAAACCTCCCGATGAATAGAGTAATCATCTCGGCGGAACTACCTGTAAGAGATTCTGGCTGGGCTGAACTTAGAGTCCGATTTGAATCACGTTGGACGTTGCTGAATCACTTGCGTACCTTAACGTGTATGTTAAGTGTTTCGGCATTATTAGTAGCGTTGCTTATTCATTAGTATAGTGTATTTAGATAAATAGTGATTAACCGGACTATTTTAGTATCTACTAAATAAAAAACAGGACCTGATATTCATCTGCCAGGTCCTGTTTCATATAGATGATATTTTCCACACATTATCAATGTCTGTAATGTAGTTAGCCTTGTGGGTCAGCTATAAAATCAGATATTATTTTTTCGATATCGAAAGGAGTAATCCCTTTATCCAAAGAAAAAATGCTTTCTGCTTCCTTGATGTCTTGAACGAGTTCACCTCTAGCTTCAATATGTAATCGGAACAAGTCATATAAATTCGGTTTAACTAAATTAGTTAAAGCCTTTCCAACTAGTATCATACCTTTTTGATTAGCCTCGATGGTATTATCATAAGTTAGATCTCTTGTAAGAGACAAATCTGTCCAAATCAATTTTCGTTCCTTTAAGTCTAAAATAACTGGAATAGAAATTTGGGTGTCGGCAGTAATATCCACTTTATCTTGAACAGTAGAAGGTTCAAATATTTCACCTGAACCAGGATATTGACGAACCATCCAACCAGTAAAGCATTCTGGTAAATCTTTATACGGTTGGTCTGTGTAAGAAAGCAAAGTCATGACCACATAGCGTCCACCATATTTCAGCACAGACGGAATATCGAAATCAATGAATTCAGATGCCCCTTTTGGTGCAGAAGTAATATCTCCGCTATGGTAGGCATTGAAATTTTTTGAACGTAAGTTTGTGAAGGAGACATGTTCTTTGTATTGCCAATCTTCGTCGTACATTGCAGCAGACAAATCAATGTCAACGCGTCCTGTATGTTGTCCATTCACATAGCCTTCTTTCCACCATAGGAAAAAACGAATTGTATCTCCTTCTGGTAAATCTACTTTACTTCCTCGAGATAATGTGCGAAGCGCTTTGCTGGCTGAACGTTGAGAGAAGGGAACTAGGTGATTTTTTAACTGTTCATCCAAAAATACTTTTCCGAGACTTGGAAGTTCTGCGAAGCGCTTTTTTAAAGTATCTTCACACATTTTTACAATCATTAAACAAATATCCTCTGAGATAAATGGAAGTGTATTTTCAATACCTATAGCTTTTGCTACATTTCCCTTTGGAAAAAAGGTACGAAATTCATTTTTATCATTTCGATGCTTAAAATGAGCCGTGAGTTGAAGTAATACAGGAGTAGAAACGTTTCCTATTATACTTAGAAACTCTTCGAGAATATTGAAAACATCTGTTGACTTATCACTACATAAACGGATTAAATGATCCAAGCGTCTGGCAAATTCCCCCGGGCGAGTTTTTAAAAGATTTTTCGCTGTCATGATATCACGATTCAACAAAGCTGCTTCTATTTTTCCATTAAATGTTTCAACTTTAATGTTGTTGCGAAGAATCTCAAACGCTCGGTGGGTTTTTGGGAAACGAGTATGATATTCTGCTGGATGAAGAATTTCACCTAAACGAATCCAACGTTTTTTGTATCGAAGCATATCTTCGGTACTGTTTCCGCATTGCTCTAACAAGCCTAAAAGGAAGCGTCTTTCTGTTCGGTTAAACTTCTTGAATCGAACAGAGGTTGCTAAACTCACATCGCCTTCAGATAAAGCAACTGCAAGGCGAAGAACATCAGTTGCTGTTTTAAAATACTTTGCAGCAGCATCGGCTGATATTTTTCTGTTTATTAATAAAACCCCAATTATAAAAGACATATTTTCCTTATGAGGAATTACATTAGGTAGAAAACAGGAAACATCTTCAGTATGTGTAATAGCCCATTCTACATCTGTCTTATCAGTTGAGGAAATAGAGCTGTTTGCACTAATCAATTGAGAAATCATTTGATTGAAATCTTCTTCACCTCCTAAGTCAATAACTTTCAAATCAACTCTATCTAAAAGAGGAAGTCGTTCTTCTACTTTTGATACAGGTAGGCGTAACGTCACATAATGAATAACGGCATTGATGTATAAATCAGCGTCACTTAAATCCATCATTTGTTGCGGAAAGTTTGGATACATAGGAGTAAACTGAATATGTGCACCAACCATTTCTTTTAAATGTTTTACTAACTCTTTGTAAAACGATGTGAATGCATCAACCGAAAGCGTTTGCAACTCTTCTATTAAAGGCTCGGAGAAAGTAAATCCTAAACTTTCCAAGTTTTTTAAAACAGTGGCTAAATAAATGTTCGGTAGTTTATTTTCTTCTCTTTTTATAATTACTTTCAAACTTCTTCTTATGTAAATAGAATTTTTCATGAGAACGCCAGCTATTCACTCCTTATAAAAGAGGGGAATAGTCTGACTGTCCTCCTTTCAGTGGTAGATTTTTATTTTTACATGCATAAACACACTAATTGTAGAGAAATGCACAGAGGGTACATAGCTATTTTTTAGTGAAAAATTAGAGGTATAACATTTAGTTGTTAAGTGGTAATTTGTTAATTAAGAAAAGAAAACCTCTACATCAATGGTTGATAAACTAAAGTTTATTCAAACCCAAAGAAGAAAGAGGTTTTATAGTCTAATTATTTTCATAGGAAATTGACAACTCTAAAACAATTTGAAATTTCTACAAAGAAGGAAGAATTGTCATAGCCTATGTGTTTAGCAGGAAAGTAACATCCCTATTTCGCCAAAGAAGTTAGAAGGAAGGAACGTCATAGCCTGCTTTATTAGTATATTCTCATGCGAAGAGCAATTCAAGTATACTGTCTGATTTTTTATATTTTTCTTAAAGGGGAATTTTCATGTTTATCCCGCATTAACGGGTAGCCCGCATTAACGGGTAGCCCGATTGGTGAGGAGGATTAAAGTTTCACTTTATAAATAGGGAGACCATCCCATGCCCTTTTTATAATACTATTACGAGAGGATTTTTATTTTTGATATATTATACCATTTATTTAATGGTATAATATGGTATGTATTCTGTGGAATGGAGTTGAATGAGTATTATAAATACAAAAGGTGAAATTAAAAAAACAAAAAGAAAAGTATTACTAACTATACTTACTATGTTAGTAATTATAATTGGATTTGGATATTGGAAACTTTTTAGTTTGCAAGGTGTTCCAAAAGGGGAATTAATTCGAACAGTGAAATCTCCAGATGGAAAATATCTCATCAAGACTTATTTTCATAATGCAGGATCATTAAGTGCGGATGCTGTTAGGGGTGAATTAGTTAACCTTGATACAGATTCAGAGAAAAATATATATTGGAATTATCCAGATACCGATCCATATATTGAATGGGTAAATAAGAATATTGTTAGAATTGGAGATCAAACTTTAGATGTTTCGCAGAAAGAAACCTATGATTGGCGTGATGATGATAAGCACGTTAAAGAAATGCCTAAACAGTTTATTAGATAAAACAAGAAAATTTAAATGTATTTAATCTTATTCGTTTAACTATAGATAGTATTATATGAGTGAAAAAGTCCATTTAAATCTTCTAAATGGACTTTTTTAGGTTTCTAGATACGACTACTGATAAAAATGGAACAAACTTGTTACTTAGGTTGTCTATTAAGTATACGTATAAAACAGGTGTTCATGATAGTTCAATCATTTTATGAAAAGTGAGATGCAAGAAGAGTGATATCCGATACACTCTTTAATTGTATCGGTATGTATAACACCTAGAAAAACCATATATTCTTGAAAGAGGTTGAAAATGTATGATAGTCTTAAACAAGTTTTTTAACATGTTACATTACAAAAAGATGGTACCTGTAGTATTTCTTTCATGTGCAACGCTTATAGGCTGTTCCGATGGCAATACTCAGTCTGAATTACCTAAACAAACGAAACAAACAAATCAAACCAAACAAGAAACTACTGGTAATGATTCTTTTGCTAAACTTGAAAAAGAATTTGATGCTAAACTCGGTATTTATGCATTGGACACTGATACGAATCAAACCGTTACGTATCAATCAGATAAACGGTTTGCATACGCATCTACCCACAAAGCTTTAGCTGTGGGAGTACTTTTACAAAAGAAATCAATAGAAGATCTAAATCAAAGAGTTTTGTATACCCGTGAAGATCTTGTTAATTACAATCCAATTACAGAAAAGTATGTTGATAGTGGTATGACCCTGAAAGAGCTTGCAGATGCTTCTCTTCGATATAGTGATAATACTGCACAAAATCTTATTCTTAAACAATTAGGTGGACCTAGTGAATTCAAAAAATCACTAAGAGAAGTAGGAGACACCGTTACAAATCCTGAACGTTTTGAACCAGAATTAAACGAAGTACATCCAGGAGACGTACATGATACTAGTACCCCAAAGGCATTAGCTACTAGTCTTCAGGCTTTTGCACTAGGAGATGTACTTTCAACTGAGAAACGGGATTTATTAATAGATTGGATGAAAAGGAATACTACCGGAGACAACTTAATTCGTGCCGGAGTTCCAGGAGGATGGGAAGTAGCTGATAAGACTGGCTCGGGATCTTATGGAACCAGAAATGATATCGCAATTATTTGGCCACCAAATAAAAAGCCAATTATTCTTGCGATACTTTCTAATCATGATAAAGAGGATGCTAAATACGATGATAAGCTTATTGCAGAAGCAACCAAGATAGTGTTAGATGCTTTAAAAGTGACAAATAAATAATAATTGTAAATAGTTAGTAATATTTTCCCGTTTATCCGTCACAATACTGTGACGGTCTTTTTGTGTATTTTAAAAAGAGTCTACTTAAGTAAAGAAAAAAGATAGAAACAATCCCTATTGAAATTATTAATTAAGTAACAACAAATATAAGATTTATTGGATACTTATTGCATTTAAGGGGAGAGGTAAGATATCATCTTTTTTACATAAGTAAAATATTAAATAACAAATGAACTTTAGAAATTGCACTTAAATTAAAGGAGAGTACGTTATGAATACAATCATGATTGTAGAAGATGATATGAAAATTGCTGAATTACTAGGAACTCATATTAAAAAATATGGATATCAAAGTGTTATTATAGAGGACTTCGAAAATGTTTTAGATATATTTCAAGAGATAAAACCAGATATAGTGCTATTAGATGTGAATTTACCTAATTTTGACGGTTATTATTGGTGTCGTAAAATACGAGCTATTTCTACCTGTCCAATTGTATTTCTATCTGCAAGGAGTGGAGAGATGGATCAAGTTATGGCTTTAGAAAATGGTGGTGATGATTACATTACGAAACCTTTTTATTATGAAGTTGTTATGTCTAAAATCCGTAGCCAGCTCAGAAGAGCATACGGTGAATATGCTCCTAAAGTAAAAGAACGAATAGTTGAGCAATCAGGGTTAATCCTGTTCCCAGAAAGAATGGAACTTCAACTAAATGATAAGACAATTTTACTTACTAGAAAAGAAACAACTTTATTAGAAATATTAATAACAAAGTCTCCGCTCCTTGTAAAACGTGAAGTGATTTTAGAACAACTATGGGATAGTTCATATATAGACGAAAATACATTGAGTGTAAATATAGGGAGAATTAGAAGGAAACTGCAAGATTTAGGTATTGAAAATGCACTGGAGACAGTTCGTGGTGCTGGATATCGTTTGCATGCTACTTGGAAAAAGGAAGGAAAGGAATAATGAAATTATTTTTACAAGAACATATTCCACTTATTTGTTATACATTTGCCCAATTGCTTATCATTCTTTTTATATATTGGTTTGATGGTTATCCACATATATTGACAGCATTATATTCTGTATTTTTGGGTGTTTTTTTATTAATGGGTTATTTAATCTATCGTTATTATAGTCATCGTTCATTCTACAAGCGTCTATCAACACCAATGGAAACTTTAAATGAGTCAATAAAAGATAGTGATTTGACTCCATTATCAATGGCCTTAGAAACATTACTACAATCTCAATATCAATATTATCAAAACCAATTAAAAAAATGGGAACGAAAACAACAAGAACAAATGACTTTTATGAATCAATGGGTTCATCAAATGAAAACACCTATTTCTGTTATTGAGTTAATTACACAAGATGCAGAAGACTCACGATTTGATAGTATTAATGAAGAAACAGAAAGAATCAAAAAAGGACTAGAAATGGTCTTATATGTTGCTCGCTTAGAAACATTTGAACAAGATTTTCAAGTGAACAGATTGCAGTTATTGGGAATGATTGATTCTGCTATTCATGAAAATAAACGTCTATTTATACGTAGTTATGTGTATCCAGAGGTAAAAGTAGATCCGAATCTTATTGTAGAAACAGATAAGAAATGGTTTCGATTTATACTCAATCAAGTACTGTCAAATGCAATTAAATATTCATCAAGTAAGAAAGAAAAAGTAATAGTTTCGGCGTGTTCGAAGGGACGAGCAATTGTTTTGGAAGTAAAAGATTATGGGGTTGGTATTCCTACTGCTGATTTACCACGTGTTTTCAATCCATTTTATACTGGAGAAAATGGTAGGAAATTTAAAGAGTCTACGGGAATGGGATTATATCTTGTTAAAGAAGTATGTGAAAAATTAAATCATAAGATTGAGCTAGAATCTGAGGTAGGTAAGGGAACAAAAATTAGAATCATATTCCCGTATGCATCTCGTTAACCGATGAAAGGTATACCTTTCATCGGTTTTTCTTTTGAATCTTACAAACTTGTTAGATAAATGTTAGGGAAATCGATATGAGACATACTATATATAAGTTACACTTCATGTATCGAAAAGAGAAATGGAAGGTGAAATACTTGTGGAGATACTACATGTTTCAGATTTAGGGAAAGTTTATTCTGGGAAAATTTCTTATACAGCATTATCCCATATTGATTTAAAAATAAACAAAGGTGAATTTGTAGGAATTATGGGACCATCTGGGAGTGGTAAAACAACGCTATTAAATATGGTTTCTACTATAGATGCTCCAACATCAGGAGAAGTATTAATTCATGGAGAAAACCCATATCTGTTATCTCCAGATCAGTTGTCTTTATTTCGAAGACGTGAATTAGGGTTTGTTTTTCAATCATTTAATCTCCTTAATACATTGACAGTGAAAGAAAATATTGTTCTTCCACTTACGCTTGATGGTGTAAGCCCTAGAGAAATGGAAGGTAAAGTGGAAGCTATTGCTGAAAAACTAGGGATAACTGAAATATTAGATAAACGTACGTATGAAATCTCTGGTGGGCAAGCACAAAGAACAGCTATCGCACGAGCTACTATTCATAATCCGAAATTATTACTTGCGGATGAACCTACAGGAAATCTGGATTCAAAATCTGCTAGTGATGTGATGGAATTATTGACAAAGCTTAATAAAGAAAATAGCACAACGATGATGTTAGTGACACATGATGCAATGGCTGCAAGTTATTGTGATCGAATTGTGTTTATCAAAGATGGACAGTTATACAATGAGATTTATTGTGGAGATAATCGCAAAGTATTTTATCAAAAAATTCTAGAGGTTTTAGCATTATTAGGAGGAAATGCAAATGACTTTTCGACAGTTCGCATTTAATAACGTCATTCGAAGTAAACGAACATATTTGGCTCATTTTTTAAGTAGTACGTTTGCTATTATGATTTTCTTTACTTATGCATTACTTGCATTTCATCCTAATTTACAAGGGGATCTTGCTGCAAGTATAATAATCAATACATTTGCAAAGTCAGGATTACAGATATCGCAGGGGTTAATATTGTTCTTCTCATTCTTCTTTATCTTATATTCTGTAAGTGCATTTTTAAAAACAAGAAAAAAAGATTTTGGAATTCTAATGCTACATGGGATGTCGCGTTCACAGTTGAATAAATTAGTATTTATTGAAAATTTAATAATTGGTACCGCTTCTATTTTAACAGGAATTACAATTGGAATGGCGTTCTCTAAGTTTATCTTAATTATGAGCAACAATCTGTTAATGATTGATAAAGGACTCCCGTTTTACATGCCATTTAAAGCAATTGGGATAACATTTGGAGCATTCTTATTACTATTTTTATTTATTTCACTTTTTACTTCTCGACTAGTAAATGTAGAGCAATTAGTAGAATTAATAAAAGCAGAAGAAAAGCCAAAGCCTGAACCAAAAGCATCCCTTTGGCTATCTTTGTTCGCACTAATTTGTATTGGATTAGGGTATACAGCTGTTTTCCATAGTGTTAACGCAATTCATTACAAGGATGTGAAATATGTATTATTCATGATGGCGACAGGGGTGAGCTTTGTTGTACTTGGAACGTACTTCTTATTTACACAACTAAGTGTGTATGTGTTACGTGTATTAAAGAAAAGGGAAAATATTTTCTTTAAGAAAACAAACATACTCACCATCTCAGATTTAGTGTATCAATTAAAAGATAATGCAAAAATGTTTTTTATGGTAACTATTATTTCTGCTGTTGCCTTCACTGCAGTGGGGACTTGTATGGGGTTAGGTAACTCATCCATGGCTGAATCGGATAGCCCTTTTGCATTTTCTTATCGGTCTTATAATAATAACAATTTAGAAAAAGAACATATAAAAAGGATTGAAAGTGAACTCAATGATGGCGGGTTTAATTTCGAACGGGTGACTTATTCAATCAAACAAATTTCGGATACCATTTATAACAGTAATGTTTTATTAAGTGTTATAAAAATAAGTGATTATAATAAGTTAGCTGAGGCATTTGGTTTTGAAAAAGAAAGCTTAAAAGATGAAAATGATAGTCTTGTAATACCATCAAGAAAATTTGCTAATACAAAATCTACTCAAAATAACTTTCAATTGTTGCATGGAAATATAAAAAAAGCTATGCATGTATATAAACTACTAACACCAAAAGAACTACAAGATACAAACATAACGACAATTATTATTCCGGATTCTGTATATAATCAAATGATTGTGGATCCAGAGAATCAATACGGTCAATTCACTATCAATGGTTTTGTTGTGAAAGATTGGGAGAAAACAAAAAAAGTTGCTGAAAAAATCTTGGCTTCCTTACAGAAAGGGAATAAAGATATAAATGATCCTAGGGTATATAACGAATCATATCAATTTTCGACTTTAATTTTTACATGGATAGCTATGAAGCAAGGTTTTGGACTTGCATCTATCATGAGTGTATTAATAGGTATTGTTTTCTTTACGTTTGCTGCAAGCTTTTTATATTTCCGATTATACACAGACTTAGAACGAAATCAGCAGCAATATAAAATGATAGCAAAAGTTGGTTTAAGTAAACCTGAATTAAAGAAAATTGTGACACGTCAACTTGCATTACTATTCTTTTTACCCATTGTAATAGCAATTACACATAGTGCCGTAGCTTTTATGGCCTTGCAAAAGTTAGCTGATTTTTCAGTCTTGGGTAGTTCCGTTATAGTATTGGTTTGTTTCTTAGTTTTACAAATTATATATTTTTACTTTGTTCGTGCTCAATATTTGAAAAAAATGTATAAAACGATTTTTTAATTTAAATATAATTAAATGAAGGAGAATATAGGTTGAAAAAAAGAATTGGATTATTAATAGTAGCTGGTATTTCAATTACCATGTTAGGAGCATATTCATTATTTGGTACAAAAGACTCTCCAGCAAATGGAATTTCAATAGAAGTAGGAGCGATAAACGAACAAACAAGAAGCTCTATAATTGACTCATACAAAGATATAACAAGCTCACAAGACCTATATCAATTAAAAGAAGGGACGATAGATAATAACAAGCTCGACATAAAGCTACCGACTAATTTTGGGGATCTTATTGATACTGCTACTAGTAATTTACTATTTATTAGTAGAACAACTGCTGAAAAAATGAATAAAAAGGGATTTATACGTGAAAGGGATAATAACGAGGGGCTCCTATCTTCAGACCCTCTCGATTCGTTACCGAAAATAGGGAAAAATGAAACTATCATATTTGCAAATAAAGAATATAAAGACTTAAAAGAATTAACATTCGATAACAAAAAAATGAATGTTCAATACAAAGGGGATGTATGGGTATCTCCACATCGTGGTGGATCCAACGAAATCCTATTAATTGTAGATGATACATTATTTAAAGAAATAAATGGGAAAGAAAAAACTAGACAGATTCTATCTTTTAATAAATCTTTTGGGAATCTTAATTTAGTCAATCAAGGGAAAGCACCAGAATTAAGTAAGGAAATAGATAAAGTGAATATGGTTTTAGGAACTAAGGACAAGGGAGCCGTTAATTTTGTAAATATTACAGAAAAATAAACAAATATATCCATATAGAACAGAAAAAGTAAAAGTATATTGAACGATGAATGAAAGTTCAGTTATTAATTTTTTCAAATATGATTATTTTTAAGGACAAAAATAAGTGGATCAGATTTTTTAGTCATAATAAAAAATCTGATCCACTTTTGAAATTATAACTATTATCTAAATTTATACACTTGTTTTTTGTGTCTAAACCTACAATTTTCTAGCAATGATATGGTGACCCCTAATAGAATATTATATTTTCAAGAGGTTTATGGATTAAAAACTGGATTTAAAGATACAGTAGGTTACTATTTTGCAGGAACAGCAAAACAAGATGGTAAAAGGATGCTTTCTGTTGTAATGGGAAATAGTAATGGTTCTCAGCGTTTTATTGAAACTAAGAAACTATTCTCATATGGATTTGATAAATTTTATATACCTTTTCTTTAATAGGGTACCACAATATGCGGTGCACACTGGTTTGATTTTTTTGTAAATGTGGAACAAATGTATTACTTGGATTGTCTATTAAGTGTAACCCTGAAAAATATGACATTACGGACTATTTCGAAAGGAGAGAGGGTATTAAAAATAGGGATGTGTGTGGAAATAAAGAGTGTTAGTCTTACAAGTGTAGAACTTTTATAGGTGAATCATTTCAGATAAACGCAAAAAAGTTTGTCGCTAGAATGGGGGCCTATACTATTGATACCGATACCCTACAAATTGGTAAGCGCCTGTTCGATTTAATGAGCGTTTTCACTTATATGTTTTTGGCTGCAGGAGTAGTACTAAAGTAAATTTCAATTGACAAACTTGATAAATTTATAACCTTTACGAAAGGTGACTGAGTTGAATATTCACTAACCATAAAAAATATGTGGATATCGGTATGACTCTTGAAGTATTTGCAGGGACCACTATTCGTTAAGGTGATAAAACTGAAGGAGACTAACTGATTCGTGTTAGCGCCTATAAGATTGAGATGAGATGGTTTATTTAAAAATGGTTCTAATATCTTATATGTATTTAGGATTTAATAACACTGTCTATTTTGGGGCGGATTATGTTAGAATAACGTTTTTTGAGTACAAGATATTGGAGGAAACAGAAGTGAAAGGTATGTTTTGCAAGAGATTCATTGCAATAGTAACTGTGCTTACACTATTTTTTAGCATGTTTGTTACATATGTAAGTGTATCAGCAGAAACAGGATCTGCTTTAAATATTGAAGCAGGTGCAGCAATATTAGTAGAAGCAGATTCCGGGAAAATTTTGTATCAAAAAAATGCGGATGAACTATTAGCGATTGCTAGTATGACAAAAATGATGAGTGAGTACTTAGTTAGTGAAGCTATAGCTAAAGGGAAGCTTAAGTGGGATCAGAAAATTAAAGTTTCTAAATACGCACACGAAGTTTCACAAGATCGCTCATTATCAAATGTGCCCCTAGAAAACGGTGGTTATTATACGGTAAGAGAACTATACGAGGCAATGGCAATTTGCTCTGCCAATGGTGCGACAATTGCTTTAGCTGAAGCAATTGCTGGAAAAGAAGTCAATTTCGTAAAAATGATGAACGATAAGTCGAAAGAATTTGGATTGAAAAATTATAAATTTGTAAACTCTACAGGCTTAACGAACATTGACTTAAAAGGACAGCATCCTGAAGGGACAACTCCAGATGACAAAAATAAAATGTCTGCAAGAGATTGTGCAATTTTAGCACAACGTCTAATTCAAGATTTTCCGCAAATATTAGAAACAGCAAAAGTTCCGAAAAAAACATTCCAAAAGAGCGGCAAGTATCCAATTGATATGGCGAACTCGAACTGGATGTTAAAAAGTTTAATTAAGCAATACGAAGGTGTAGATGGCTTGAAAACAGGAACAACTCCAGAAGCCGGGGACTGTTTCACTGGCACAGTAGAAAGAAACGGTATGCGTCTTATCTCTGTAGTGATTAAAACAAAATCTCATACAGCACGTTTTGATGAAACAAAGAAATTATATGATTATGGATTTGCGAATTTTAAAGTGAAGAAGGCCTATGAAAAAGATTCAGCAGTAAAAGGGCATGAAACAGTGCGGGTAGAAAATGCAAAAGATAAAGATGTAGCTGTTCAAATAAAGCAAGATGTTTCACTTCCGATGCCAAAGGGTAGCATAGACGTTTATAAAAAAGAATTTAAAGTATTGAATAAAGAACAAGAAGCGCCTATTAAAAAAGGTGTAACAATTAGTCAAATGATTATAGCGCCTAATGATAGTACAGATCCTGGATTCTTATCAGGTAAATCATTACAAGTAGACCTTGTAACAAAATCTGAAGTAGAACAAGCTAATTGGTTTACACGTTTTATGCACGAAATCGGTTCTTTCTTTAGCGGAAAATAAAGACAACTCTTATTTTTAATGCATATTCATAAGAAGCACATGACCCTCTCTTTTTAATGTTAAAAAACGGTGAATTACTTTTGGTTTTAAGAACAGAAACAAAATCAATTTTCGTTCAAATAAACTACAACACTCTTAAAACACTTCTTATCCTTAAAGATGAGCATGCCAAATAAGCCTAAATAGGTATCGTTTTTAAAGATTATGCAGCCTTCTTTTGTTTTCTAAGTTCACTATACTCATAGACAACACCTATGAATATCCAAGATTGTTTTTTTCTCATATCGATGAGATTTCCGCTCGTTTTTTTGTAGTAGGTGGAATAGAAGGATTAGAATCTCTGTTAAATCAAGGGTTACATCCTTAGCGTACAGAGCGCACAAAATGTTGATGCTATCCATTCATATAGTTTATTAATATGTACTTGTAGGAACGAAAAAATTGAATATATTTAAATATGAATAGAAGTATTATAGAGAAATGCTATTAAAGAAAGGAATTTCATAGAATGGGAAATGTATTAAATGTAAAAAGAATAATAGTCACAATAGTGGCCATTATTGCAATCGCAATTGGGTATTTTATGTTTCAATCAATTACTTCACCTGCTAGAGCAGTAGCCAGCCAAGTGAATGCAGTACATCTTGCAGGTGAACAGTCGAAGGTGAAGATGAATAAGGCTGCACCAGATCAATTTAATGGTCAAGTGAGGAAAATTGCTTATCTTACATTTGATGATGGTCCAGGAAAATATACAGCTGAATTGTTAAATATATTAAAACAAAATGATACGAAAGCAACTTTTTTCTTAATTGGTGCAAATGTAAAGCAGTATCCCGATTTAGTAAAACGTGAAAAAGCAGAAGGGCACTATGTAGGTATGCATAGTATGACACACAATTCCAAGAAGTTATATACAAATGGCGAATATGTCAATGAAATGAAAGAAGACCAGGGGTTAATAGCAAATATTATTGGTGAATCGCCAAAACTAACACGCCCTCCATATGGTTCTTCGCCTGGATTAAATGAAGCACTTCGAAATAAGGTTGTAGAAAGTGGTTTAAGAGTTTGGGATTGGACGATAGATACTTCAGACTGGAGATATGGTAACATGCCAGTGGATGCTGCTGCGGCAAAAATTGCTGAAAGTGTAATTACAGGTGCAACAAAGTCCAAAGAGATTATTTTAATGCATGATATTCATCCACAATCTATTGCAGCAATACCAGCAATTATAAAAGGATTAAAAGAAAAGGGATATGAATTTGAAGCGTATGATGAGAATAATCATTTTCCAATAAACTTCTGGCATGATAATCGTATATAGCATAGGAATAAATGAAGTTGACTTATAAAAAAAGAGTTCTGTTGCATATATTTCAAAAACATTTGTAAAATTCGATTTTTCTTGCAAGTTTTTTGAAAATGCATGTGTAATTTCTCTTTATAATTCTTTGTCAAATAGTTGTAATTCATCTTGAAACATGGGATTCATAAAAAAACGTTATTCTTTCTAATCTAGCTTATTTAGAAAGAATAACGTTTTTTGGTACTTTGGCGTAGTTTATATTCTTAAGTTAATGGGCATGGGGTCCTGCCACACATCCATAAACTTAAGGTATATTTTTATACAAAATGCGTTCTTTCCATGTGTTTTTTTATTATCTTTTATGGATTTTATAAAAGTCGGCATATCAAATAAACCCTGACGAGCCGCAACTTTTTTACTATGATACCTGATGAGTAGAAGTAGTATACTCATATATATAACACCCCAAATATCAAAGACTGTCTTTTTCTCATATCGATGAGATTTTCGTCCGTTGTACTGTAGGAGGTTAACTTTAATAATTCTTGGGTGTTTTTGTGTAATTACCGTAATAATAATTAGATTTTGGTTAAAATATTTCGGTTAATGAAGGTATGCTGCTGTCTCATATATCCAGTTATATATATTCAAGTGGCTTTTTTTACACAAGAATCATAAAAAACTCTATCTATAGATAGAGGGTATTCAAAAAATCATCTTTCAGATAGATGTTCTAAAATAGTAGGGATGTTACAATCCTCCAGTAAGTAAGCAAATAAACAATAAATGTATACTTTATGGGGGTTTTAATTTGAATACTCAAGCTTGGATAATGATTGGCGCATTTTTAACAATTGTATTAGTAACACAAATCGGAAGAAAAGAATTTACGACCACAAAGGCTGTATTGCCATTTATTCTTTGTGGTATAAGTGTTTATTTATTCGTCGAGGAAATACCTACCTCAGGTTCAAATATGACCGCACTCATAATCATGACAATGGTCGGCATGATCATGGGAGGGCTAATGCTTTTTACAGTGAAAGTAGATTATGGTTCTGACAATAAAGCGTACGTAACTGCTGGTATTCCTTATTTATGTTTATGGATTATTGGACTTGGATGGCGTGTCGTATTAGCTTATGTAGCGACAGACTGGTATCCAAAACAATTTGTAGATTTCATGGTATCGAATCAATTGGATTTTAATGTTATAGCTCCTGCTTTTGTATTTTTTACAATTGCGATGGTAGTTATTCGTACTATTGGAATTGTGATTAGGATACAAAGATATAGAAAAAATCTAAAAGAAAATTAAAGAAAAAGGTTAAGAAAACAACTTCTTTTGTATAATGAAGTAGGTAAAGCAAACACACTATAATAACTACTTCATTATTCTTTTAATTTCAGATTTTAGATGATATGCATTAAAGGGATTTAACTCAACTATGAACTATTATAATTGTGAGTTGTAAATTTCCAGCCCTTAAATCAAGAAATGGATATTTATCTATAGCCAAGAAATATAAAAACTAAACAGTGAGTTTGCGAGGGAATAAGTACATGGAAAAAGTATTTTTAAAAATGATGGATAGTCATGCAGGAAATGCGATAGGAAGCATCTTAATATGTGTATTTTTTTATAAAGGTTTCGCACCTCATGGTACCTTTGCAATATGGGTTTGTAGCGTTTTTGTAACAGTTTATCTATGGATGTTGTATTCACCAAAATCTTGGTGGAATGCAAGGAAGTACACTTTGTTTACGAGTATATTAATAAGCATATCATGTGTATTATATTTTTCTCATCCGAATTTTCCAAATTATGCTTTATGGCCACTCTTAGTTTTTCTTGCCGCTGCAGAACCCAAGTGGACACGAGTAACGACAATTTTAGCTGCTATAACGGGGATAGTTATTATTCTATTTATACATGCGAATACGTTTCCTTATCAAGAAACATTAATTATTATTGGCCTCTATGTCTCGATCCGAAGTACATCCAAGCTAAGAGACGCATATCAAAAAAATCAAAAACAACTAAAAGAATTAGACGAAGCACATGCTGAACTACAAGAAACAACGGTATTTTCTATGCGCTATGCAGCTTTTACGGAAAGAACAAAATTAGCAAGAGAGATTCATGATGGACTTGGACATCAAATGACCTCACTTATTATTCAATTACAGGCTCTCAAGATTATGTTAAGGAAAGATCCTGTTGCTGCCCAAGATCATGTTGAAGAACTTTTAAAGGTGGCACGAAAAGGAATGGAAGAAATCCGAGTTGCTGTTAGAGAATGGACAAGTGATGAAAAAGATCTCGGGCTTACTTCATTAAAAGGATTGATTTCACAGGTTCAAGCGAATTCTTTATTACAAATTGAGTTCATTCAAGATGGAAATATAACAGAGTGGACGATAGAGGAAAGTACAATTCTTTACCGGATCTTACAAGAGTCTTTAACAAACGTCTTACGACATTCTTATGCAGATTCTGTCATTGTAAACGTAACAGAAATAAATGGAGTAGTAAAACTTACAATTGATGATAATGGTATATATACAGGGGATAAGCCATTACAATATGGCTTTGGACTCAATGGTATGATAAAACGCTGTAAATCAGTTGGAGGTAATTGTTCCTTTATTCTAAATGAACCAAAAGGACTTCGAGTTGAAGCCACTATTCCAATTCAGCAAAATGGAGGAGAAGTATGACAGAAAAGATTCGTATTGTGCTAGCTGATGATGAACCATTTGTTCGAAAAGGCCTATGCTATATAATTGAAATGCAAGATGACATGGAGATAGTTGGGGAATGTAAAGACGGTAAGGAAGCAATTAAAGTGGCTTTAGAAACTGCACCAGATATGGTAATTATGGACATTCAAATGCCTGACTTATCAGGCATTATGGCTACTAAAAACATTATGAGTATATTACCAAACACAAAGGTTGTCCTATTAACAACCTTTGATGTACAACAATATGTGTTAGATGGTATTCGAGCTGGTGCAGTGGGTTATATATTAAAAGATACTGAAACGGAGGAAATGCTAGATAGTATTCGATATATGCATAGAGGGGCAATGATTTATAATAGCACGACAGCAAATCAAGCTTTTACACAATTTATAAAACACGATAATAATGATTATAATTTAGTTGGCGAAGTACTTGAATATACGGAAACTCTAACTAAGCGGGAGATTGATGTTTTACAATTATTAGCTTATGGAAAACAAAACCATGAAATAGCTAAAATCCTTTATGTTTCCGAAGGGACAGTCAAAACTCACGTCCACAATATTCTACAAAAACTAGATGTAACAGATCGTACACAAGCAGCTGTAATGGCAATTCGAAAAAAAATTGTAAAGTGATCGCTGCTGTATGTAGTAAAAAGAATAAAATTTTAAATTAACATAGTGTTTTTCTAATTGAAATTAAACAGATCATAATAAAAAAGAAAGAGAGTATAGCATGGACAATACAACTGGTCTTATTATTTTAATTCTTATAATTCTCCTTCAACTAAAAGAAAGAGAATTGAAAGTTCAACGAATGTGGATTGCTCCTGTTTTGATCGCATACTATACATTTACCCATGTATTTAACAATCTCACATTAATAGAAACAGGTCTATTTGTAGTATTACTTGCTCTTGGAGGAATTGTAGGAGCTGTGCGTGGTTCTACAACTATAATACGAATTGATAAAAATAATGGGAAGGTTTATACTAAAAATTCTTATATCGCCTTAGGTATATGGATTGTTGTATTTATTTTACGTTTTATCGTAGCGTATATTTTTAAAGGTTCAAGTCAGTATGCGCTAGGTTTAGTAACAAATGGTGTTTTTTGCTTTATTGCGGCGAGTGAGTGTTTAAGAAGAGTGATTCTATATTTAAAAGCAAAAAGTTTGATGCATTCAAAACATTAAGTATTTCTAAGGATAATTTTTGTAGTGTAGCAAATTTCAGTTTAGAATTTTATGTCTTAATTACTAACCAAAAGTAAAAGTTTAGACTTTCTTATCTTTTTACATACATCTAAGATTGTACAAAAACATGAATCTCTAAACTAAAATTCCCAGAATAAATGTTGATAAATCGTCATTATAAAAAATAAAGTTTAGACTTCTTAAACAGTAATATTAAAAAATTCTTATGACAAAATGCTGTAGAAAGCTTAAGAATTCTTAAGAACTTTTGCCCCTTTTTCTTAAGGTTTGGACTCTAGAGTATGATAATGAGTTCAAATCTGTGGGATGATTAGCTATGAAAACAATTAGCTTTCTTATCTCTGTATATATGCTTCAGCAGTAAATTTTGAAAAATATATTAGGGGAACGATACGACTTATATCTATTATGTTATTTCTTGTTTTTCGTTTGCAAGTTTACAATAAAGAGAAGATAAAAATGTCTCACCTGCTTATGTCTTTAGCTGTTTAATACGAGAAAAAATATGGGGGAATCCTATGGAGTCAAAAATTCTTATTGTCGATGATGATAAAGAAATTAGAAATCTTATCTCTGTTTATTTGGAAAATGAAGGTCTGAAAACTCAAAAGGCAGAAGATGCTATGGAAGCTTTACAACTGTTAGAAGAAAAGGAGTTTGATTTGATTATTTTAGATATTATGATGCCTAATATGGATGGTATTGAAGCGTGTATGAAGATTAGGGAAGACCGCAATATACCTATCATCATGCTATCTGCAAAATCTGAGGATATAGACAAAATTCAGGGTCTAGCCTCTGGTGCAGACGATTATTTATCAAAACCGTTTAACCCATTGGAATTAATCGCTAGGGTAAAATCCAAATTAAGAAGGTTTAAAAAATACAATTCATCAATAGAATATAATAAAAGTATTCTAGAAATTGGTGACTTAACTGTGAATACAGATACACGTCAAGTATGGATAAGAGGAAAAGAAACAAGGTTAACTCCAAAAGAGTTTGCTATTCTCGAACTACTTGCCCGCAACAAAGGGATTGTCCTGAGTGTAGCAAAAATATATGAAGCAGTTTGGGAAGAGGTTTTTTATAAATCAGACAATACTGTCATGGTGCATATTACAAAAATAAGAGACAAAATAGAAGAGGATTCTAAACACCCCATTTATATTAAAACTGTGTGGGGAATTGGATATAAAATATGAAGAATGTTAGTTTTAGAAATAAGATCATTATAAAACTTCTTGGTGCTGTTGCAGTTAGTTTTTTTATCTCATTTGGTTTTACGATCCTCACTTTTCTATTCATTATAGATCCATTATTTAGAAAATATGAGCATTGGGGTATGTTTGAATTCAATGTCTCAATGTTGTTCTTATTCGCGTTTGCAATCTTTACTTTTATAATCCTTTTTTTGATATTGGTTCGAAAGAAAATAGTATATTTGAAGCTCATTTCGGATAATGTAAATGATATTGCCAATGGAAAATTGGGTTTGACAATTGGGATTAAGGGGAAGGACGAATTGACCCAACTTGCTCAAAATATCAACTATATGTCCAAGGAATTGGAAAATACATTTGAACAAGAAAGACGATTAGAACGTACAAAAAATGAACTTATAACGAACGTATCTCATGATTTACGCACACCGTTAACATCTATTATCGGCTATATAGATTTATTAAAAAGAGGGCAATACAACAGTAACACACAATTACAGGAATACCTTGAAACCACGTATTCAAAGTCACAGAGACTGAAATATTTAATTAGTGAGCTGTTTGAATATACTCGTTTATCAGGCGTTGATGCTAATTTAAACTTAAATGAAGTCGATTTATCAGGTTTGTTGGAGCAAATAGTTGGAGAATACATTCCTATATTTGAAAAGGAACGCTTAATCGTTCAAAAATCAATTACACAAGAAACAATACCTATCTTCATAGATGTAGAAAAAATGGTACGTGTTTATGAAAATCTGTTTATGAATGCGATAAAGTACAGCATGAAACCATCTGAATTATCCGTATGTCTTGAATTAATGGATAACAAAGCAATTTTGAAAGTGTCAAATAAAGTCGAGAAACCGCCTGTGAGCGATCCAAATAAATTATTTGAAAGGTTTTTCAGGGGGGATAAGGCAAGAAAAGATGACCAGGGAAATGGTTTGGGGCTTGCTATTTCAAAAAGAATTGTTGAACTTCATGATGGTAATATACATGCAGAATATAATGATGGCTGGATGTCTTTTATTGTTGAACATCCAATCAAATAGACTGGCTTATGGAATTACAGGTTCCATAAGCTTTTTTTTTTAAAACTTAAGAATTCTTAAGGATTTTACAGGGTGTTTCCTAATTTTTATAGTTTATCATGTATGTATTCAAAGCGATGAGTTGAGTGGAGAGATTAAAATAAAATTTTCTTTACAGCTTTCAATTGGATACATCGTGACAGCTTTATGGAAAAGGTAGATGCAACATGACTATTTTGTTAGTAGCAAATAAGAATAGCAACTTATTTTAAAGAAATGAAAAAACAAAGGTAGGAGGATATATATGACGAAACCAGTTGTAGACGTGAAAAACGTCCAAAAAGTGTACGGTAAAAAAGGTGAGAACCAATCACACGCGTTAAAAGGTGTTTCATTCTCAATCCAAGAGGGTGAGTTTGTCGGAATTATGGGACCATCTGGTTCTGGTAAAACGACATTATTAAATGTAATTTCAACGTTAGATAAAGCAACGGGCGGCGTTGTTGAAATTGCAGGAACAGATATTACGAAAATGAAACAAGGTGAGCTTTCCGATTTCCGTTCACAAAAGTTAGGATTCATTTTCCAAGACTTTAATTTATTAGAGAACTTATCTATTTATGAGAACATTGCACTTCCACTTTCACTTCAAGGTGTTTCATCTCGTAATATTGGAAAGAAAGTAGAAAAGGTAGCTGATATGTTAGGCATTACAGCGATACTTCAAAAGTATCCTTCTGAAGTATCTGGTGGACAAAAGCAACGTTCCGCAGCAGCACGTGCGTTAGTTCATGAACCAGCAATTATTTTGGGAGACGAGCCGACTGGAGCTCTAGATTCTAAAAATGCAACGAGTTTACTTAATGCCATGACAAGCTTAAATAAAGAGCAAGGTGTATCCATTATGATGGTTACGCATGATCCTTACAGCGCAAGCTACTGTCAGCGTATTTTATTCATTCAAGATGGTGAGTTATATAAAGAAATTCATCGTGGTGGTACCCGTGAAGAATTCTATAAAGAAATTTTAGACGTGCTTGCAAACTTAGGCACACAAAAAGCGTAAGGAAGGAAGTTCAATCATGTTATTTAAGCTTTCTATGTCAGGCCTAAAAAGTAAGTTGCAAGACTATATTGTCTTACTTTTGGGTCTTATTATATCTATTTCAATTTTCTATATGTTCCAAACGCTAGCACAAAATAAAGCATTTCTTGAATCTAATTCAAATGTAGCTGCTATTGTATTTGCATTTCAAATTGGTTCGGTTTTACTATCAATCATAACGTTCTTCTATATTTTATATGCAAATTCTTTCTTATTATCCCTTCGCCAAAAAGAGTTTGGGATGTATATGATGTTAGGAGCAAAAAAGCATAAAGTTACACTACTTATGTTTATTGAAACAATCGTATTAGGCGCAGCGTCTCTTGTGATTGGAATTACAATTGGTGTGGGACTTGCAGACGGTATCGGTCAGTTATTGATGAAACAGTTGGAGTTTTCTGGTGAGGGGTATCAAGCATTTATATTCCGTCTATGACTGTTACTTGCATCTTCTTTTTTGTCTTATTTGTACTATCAGCCATCATGAATAGTATGAAATTGTCACGTATTTCTGTTTTGCAACTTGTACATGCAGATGAACAAACAGAACGTGTCGCAGTAAAAGGGAAAATGACAGCTGTAGTTGCATGCCTTGGTTTACTTTTACTAGGTATTGGTTATACATCACTGATCTATATATCACAGCTACAAGGAGAAGATATAATAAGCATTCCTACATTCATGGCTATTGGATTAATCACAGCTACAGTTGGTACGTACATGCTATTTGGATCCCTTCTCCCCGTTATGATGAAAAAGGTACATAGTAATAAAAAACGTAGGGAAAAAGGGCTGAATGCTTTTACTTTTGCGCAATTAAACTTCCGTATGAACAGTCTAACAAACGTGTTGGCAACGGTAGCAATCTTAGTAGCTCTTGGAGCTGGTGGAATTGCTTGTGGTATGGCATTTAAAAACGATGTTCTAAAACAGACTGATAAAGGAACCATTTATGATTCGGTAGTTCATAATCCATCAGTGGAAGAAAAGAAATTGCTAGACGGTATTCCATTTAAAGAGCAACTTGAATATCGCTACAAGGTGGATGATACGTATGTGTATTATATAAAAGAAGAGTTAGAGAATAATCGTCCTTTAGTAAAAGATAGAAAAAATGAGAAGACAATGAAAGTTTCAGAAAAAATCCCCATGAATGCATTTGCATTGTCAAGACAATGGGGTAAAGATGATGGAAAACCAAAACAATGGAGCGATGCATTCCAAACAATTCAACCAAAGTATATGTATCCGAATCATGAAGTGAAAATTGTCAATCAAAACATATACGATAATATGAAAGGTATAGAAAATAAAGTATTCATTGGTAAGGCGGATAATTTCGGTTCGCATGTAAAAGAATGGAAAAAACTTGATCAATTACATGTAGTTAAATTTAAAGATGTGAAAGCAGAAGAACTGGGTAGTAAGTATCAAACATATAAGTCGAACCAAAGTCTTTCTAGCGGACTCATGTTTATGGGCTTCTTCGTTGGAATTGCGTTCTTAGCAATGATGGCAAGTTGTCTGATGTTTAAAGTTCTGTCTGGTGCATCCAAAGATTGTACGCGTTATCAAATGCTTCGTAAAATCGGTGTTCGCCGAGAGGTATTAACACAATCGATTTATAAAGAGTTATTCTTTGTATTCTTAGTCCCAGCAATTGTGGGTATTGTTCACGTATTAGTTGGTATGAACATGTTCGGTCCGCTTTTGATTGATCCGTATTTTCGAATTTGGTTGCCACTTGTCATTTTCGTAGTAATTTACTTAATTTATTACTTGATTACAGTTCAATTGTATAAAAGAATTGTACTTCCGAAAGAAAAATAGTTTTACAAAACATACAAAATGTTAAACTCAAAAAAACCAGTGATATCCTACACATGTACTAGTATCACTGGTTTTTTATATGGAAATATGATGGTCAATTTGACAAATTATAAAAAATTACAAGCTCAGTTTTACATTTTCCCAACGATATTTTTGTGAAATTATCTTTCTTTTCCCTCTGTTTGATTGGCTTGGAACTCCATTTTTAACGCAATACTATCCCCTTGGAACACGTTCTGATCTGTGCCGTTGTCTTCAAATACAAACTTTATCCAAAACCAATCCATTTTCCCAGGTTTTAACCCCCCTGTTTCAGTCCACTTAGAATGAAATACTTTTTTGGAGACAATCTCTGAACTTTGTGATTTTAGTTCTGCAAGGGTTGTCTCGTATGCAGGGCTTTTTGCAGGATCCCAATCCCAAAGAAATTGTACTTTAATATGTTTACCGAAATCTTCTGTAGTATTATTTTGTTTTAAGTCGTTTACAGTATAGTCTATTTTCATCATGATATCTTTAATATCTAATGAGCCACTATTTTTTAAATTGAATTTCTTTAATATTTTGTCCCCAGGTTTTAAATTTTCTAAGTTAAGTGAAGTAGTTGGTTGCATAGCTAAATCCAATGTACCTGCAGCAAATGTATTATTTGTTACAACTTGATCGCTAAAATATGCATATGTTCCCCCACCAATTAAAGACATACCAAGAGCGGCTGAAACCACTCCAACACCTAATTTCTTTTTCAATGACATTTTTTGTTCCTCCCATATCATTTTTTATAATTTTTCTCCCTAATTAACTAAAACGCTCCCCTTAATACAGGTATAGCATCAATTGTAAGAATTTTGTATTGAAATAAGAATATTACTTATTGAGAAAATTATGTTGTTATTTGTTTTCTATAAATTAAACGTACTCAAAATAGAAAGTTTGAATCCGGAATTTTCTTATTATATAGCGCTGCGGCCTTTTCATGTTTCGAAGCCACGTGTAATAACAATCGATAAGAATCCGGCTTATTCTATAGCAATTGAGTAGTTGAAAAAAGAAAAAGGCATACCTGATAGTAAGCAACTTAGACAACAAAAGTACTTGAATAATATAGTAGATGGACTTGTAACATAAAATACGATTTTGTTAGGAATATATATGTTTTATTCTCTTTTACGTTGTTTTTGCACCAGGACCAAAATACAAAGGGCGCAAGAAGAGCTACGTAACGTTAAGAGGAAATAAAGAAAGCGTAGCTATATAGAAAAAAGCGGTATGGAACAAATGAAACTTGTATCATGTCTATATATTGAAACCATATTAAAAGTGAGGGCAGTTTTATGTTTATTCAAATGAGTTTGAGGTGTGGAAATGGGACAGAAGTTTATTGAAAAATGTAATCATGACGAGCTCGACTATGTTATTAAAGACTATTGGCAAGATGTATGGAATTATTCATTTATTATTACAAAAGATCCACACTTATCAGATGATATCACACAAGATGTCTTTATAAAGGTTTTTAAACATTGGCATTCGTTTCGAAAGGATTCATCTATTAAAACGTGGATATTAAAAATCACAAGAAATACAGCAATAAACTATTTAAAATCTGCTTATTTTAAAAGGATATCTTTAGTGGGATTTTTTAGTGACGACAAGCAGTCTTCTTCGGCAGAACAACAGTTTTTTAAACAAGAGGAACTAAATGAAGTGTGGGATGTTGTATTAAAACTACCTAAAAAACACCGTGAAATACTAATATTAGACGCAAAATATGAATTATCTTATGAAGAAATGGCTGAAACATTAGGTGTGTCAATTGGAACAGTCAAATCTAGATTAAGTAGAGCGAGAAGTAAAGTTTCAAAACTAATAGGGGAGGGTAGAAGTGATGAACAGTAAAAAAAATCCTGACTGGTATAGTAAATTGAAAAAAGGACCAATGGAGCATCGGAAAGATGAAGAAGAATATATTGATAAAATAAAGCAATCGGTATATCAAAATAGTAAAGTAGATTCTGTAACATATAAGAGACCATTTCGAAAAAAAGCATTGCCTGTTGTAGTTGTTTTGGTTTGTACAATGTTATTTTTCATTGTTCAACAACCTTGGCTTGATGATAATAAATCACCGGTACAAAGTAGTACTCAAATTGAGCCGAAAACAAAAGATGAATCTGCTCAAGATCCATCATTGAAACAATTTATGAATGATTTATATCAAAGTACAAATTCAAAAAATGAAAATGATTTGTATAGAGCATTAAATGAGGAAGTTCTATTTAAAGGGAAGAGTTATAAGAAGGATGAATTGAAGTTTAATGAAGATATTTTTCATGAGTTGCAGGTCGCTCTTACAATGGGGGGAGAGTTTGCAAATGATACAAAGCAAATATATAAAGTACCAAGTGGATTGACAGAAAGTGACCAACCAAAGCAGGCGCATTATATATATGCAACTGTTACTGGAAATAAAACGAAGATTTTAGCTGAACCAAAACGAGAAGCACATGTTTTATACGAAGTAACTAATGAAATGGTAAAAGCTTGGATTCCAGAAAAAGTACAGAATGAGGAATATATAAAAATATCGACATTTAACGGTAATACTGGGTATGTACAAAAAGAATATGTTTTAACGGATATTAAATATTCATTTGTGTTCGAAAAGGATCATGAAGGTATGTGGAAAATAATAAATATAGATTCTATATGGTAAAAGAGGAAGGTTCACTTTAATGAACCTTCCTCTTTGTTTTTATTTTCTTATTGAAGTGTATGCCAGAACTCTAAAACTTCTGCTGTAACGAGAGCAGCGATGTTTTTTTCTGAATTACTACCCGGAATAACGACAGAAATTGCGATTTGTGGATTTTCGGTAGGAGCATATGAAATGAAAAGAGAATGATTTATCATTCTTTCTTGCTCATTAGGAGAACCTGTACTACCCGTTTTACCTGCGACATGAAAGGGTAAATTTTTAATCTCCTCTATATTCTGACCCATTCCACCTTGCACGACACTCCAAAATTCCATAGGATAACGATTTGAACTTTCTAAAAGGGGTTTAAACTTTTTTGTTTCTTTACCATCTTGACCAATAATAGCACTTACAATTTGAGGTTTATATTTATCACCTTTACTTGCCAAAGTTGCTGCATATTGAGCGATTTGAAGGGGGGTATGCACTTCATTTTCTCCCCAAGAGGCATTTAATAAAGCGGAGAGCCCCTTTTCAAACGTATTAGATGGATGGAATTCATATTGTCCGTATTCTTCAAAGGGTAAATCAATCCCGGTTTTAGAACGTAGGCCGAATTGCATTAAATAATCTGTCCATATATGTGCCACTTTTTCTATATTCCCATTATTTTGGTTGAATAAGGGCAGAGCTACTTTTGCTGTCATAAATGTGTTAGATGAATTAATGATAGCCTGCCTTGGTGTAATCTCACCTGTTGGCGTTCCAGGTGCATTCGAAATGTTATTTTGATTATCATACTGAAAGGTACCCTTATCTAAATAAGTATCTTCAGGTTGAAAAAGCTTTTCGTTTAATCCAATTAAAATAGTAAGAGGTTTTATAGTAGAGGACATATTTACATAAGATTCACCATACTTTAATTTTTGAATTGTTTTATTTTGCGAAAGTGATTTAAAGTTTTCATTTTTAGATGATACATATGTATTTGGATTAAATACTGCCGAGTTGGCCATAGTTAAAATTGCACCAGTTTTTACATCGCTCACTACAGCATAACCACCTTTAGCATCAGGTAATTTCTTAATTTGCGATCTTAATGCTTCCTCTGTTTTTTGCTGCAATTTAGAGTCTAAGGATAGCCGGACATCTTTTCCTTTTTGTACGTTTTGAATGTTCCAGAAGAACTTTTTATTACCAATCTTAAAAATAAGAGTTTTTCCTGGTTTTCCTTTTAAATCATTTTCATATTGCAACTCAATCCCACTTTTTCCAACAAGCATATGCTTTGATTTAAGGTCATTTTCTACATACCCAATTACCTGCGAACCAATTTCGTGTTTAGGATAATATCGAATCCATTCATCATTAATTATTACATTATTGGGTTTGTTTTTGTTTATGAATGCAAGTTCATTCTCAGTTATATCAGAGTATAACGGTATATCATTCATAGTCTGCTTTTTACAAGATTGTTGTAATTGAGATTTTATGTTCTTTGTAGAAATATCATGTTGAAACTCGCTTGAAAATTGATTAAAAAAAGCTAATGTG